>JAERMN010000502.1 GCA_016844625.1 Deltaproteobacteria bacterium | reverse complement strand
CCTACTTTCCGCCCCATGGCGTCCATCGCGGCCTGGTTCGGTCTGCAAAAACTTCCGCCGGAAAAAGCGCGCGCGCTGAGCATCGTCTATGCCACCAGCGTCGCGCTCATGATGGGCGTCAATTTTATTCAGCCGGCGCTGCCGGCGCTGACGCTGGCGTTTCACGTCAGCGACGCGGAATTGTCCTGGGTCATGACAGTGTTCACCGCGCCGGCGATTTTTTTATCGCCGGTTTTCGGCGTCATCGCCGACCGCCATGGTCGACGTTTGCTGCTCGCATTTGGAATGTTCGCCTTTGGCCTGTTCGGCGCGGCGATGGCGTTTGCGCCGAACTATACCTGGCTGCTGGTGTTCCGCGCCTTACAAGGAGTCGGCTTCAGCGCGGTGATCCCGCTGACGATCGTCCTGATCGGCGATCTGTTGGAAGGCGACAAAGAGATCGGCGGTCAAGGTTTCAAAGTTTTTCTCGACCGCATCGGCTACTTGGTTTTTCCGCCGCTGGGAGGGCTGCTGGCAACGATCGCCTGGTTCTGGCCCTTCATCTTTTATTTGCTGACGATTCCGGTCGGCGTGGCGGCGCTGGCTTGGATGCCGGAAACCAAAGGCAAGAGCAGCCAACGGACGATGACCTATCTCGGCGACATGCTGCGCTTGGCGCGCCATCCGCGCTTGGTTATCGCATTCTCGGCGGGCTTTCTCCGTTTCTTTCTCGACTATGGCTTTCTCACCTACTTCCCGCTTTTTCTCGTGCGCACCCACGGCATCTCCATGGCGACCGCCGGCCTGCTCTACATCTTTTTTTCCGTCGGCGCCATGGTGACATCAAGTCAAGCCGGGCGGATCGCCGCCGGTGCCGTTCGTCGGCAATGTCTGGCTGATCGGCGGCGCGCTGTTTTTCTATGGCCTGGCCAACGGCGTGATCTCGCCGATGCAGAAAAGTTTATTGACGCAGAACGCGCCGGCGGAACTGCGCGGCGGCATCGTCTCCTTCGACCGTTTGATCCAACAGGTCGCGAAAACGACTTCGACTTCCATCGTCGGACTGTTGTTAGTGAGCGCGGAGTTGCCGACGATTTTCTGGATGTTGGGGATTCTCTCGTTTATCAGCGTCGGCTTAATGGCTTGCCTGTTGCCGCGGGGCCCGAAAATCCTAACGACCCCGACGTATACATCTTGACGATCCATCGCAGCGTTTGAAATATGAAATCTGGAATTTGAAATTCCGAGCACCAGCGAGAACTAGCCCAAGTGTTTCTTAAAGCGTAGCGCGCTCAGTGCCATAAACAGCACGCCGAACGCCGCGAGCACCAACGCTTCGTCCCACAGCGCGGCGATGCCGGCGCCGCGGAGAATAATGCCGCGGAGAATCTCCAAATAGTAGGTTGCCGGGATGAGAAAGCTGATCAAGTAAATAATCAGCGGCATCGATTCTCGTGGAAAAACGAATCCCGAGAGCAAAAACGACGGCAGCATCGACATCAAGGACATTTGCATCGCCTCGCCTTGATTCTTGGCGAAGGTCGAAATGACGATGCCGATGCCAAGCGCGGGAATCAAAAACAACAGCGAAAGAATAAGCAGCAAGGTCACCGAACCGCTCACCGGGACGCGGAAAAGGAAAACCATCAGCAACAACACCACCACGGTCTGGCCAAATCCGATCACCGTGTACGGCAAGAGTTTGCCGAGAATCAGTCCGCCTTTGGATACCGGCGTTACCAGTAACTGCTCCAAGGTGCCGCGCTCGCGCTCGCGCACAATCGCAAAGGCGGTAAGAAAGACCGTGACCAGTTGGAGGATGATGCCGATCAAGCCCGGCACAAAAAAATTCGCGCTCTCAAGATTGGGATTGAACAACAGCCTTGGCCGGATGTCGATTTTAAACTCGGCCGGAGAAAGCCCTTCGATCGCCAAGGATTTCAGAAATCCCAACTGTTGGCTCGAGTTCAACGCTTGCAACGCCGTAGTCGATTCGGAGCCATCGATCACCACCTGCACTTGAGCTTGGCGGCCATTGACCAGGTTGGCCGAATAGTCCGGTGGAATTTTGATGCCTACTTTGGCTTGACCGCTGACGATGGCGGACTGAAGCTCGCGATCGGAATGAACTTCGCCGACGATTTTAAAGGAGCGGGTGTTTTCGAATTCTTTGACGAGCTGGCGGCTCTCGGCGTCGCGATTGAGATCGAACACCACCGTGTTGACATATTTGACGTCGGTGTCGATGGCGTAGCCAAAAATCAACAGCTCGATGAGCGGAATGGCCAGCACAAAGCGCGTCGCCGGATCGCGTTTGATGTGGATGACTTCCTTCTTCAGGATCGCCCAGAGGCCGCGGAACATCTTCACCCTTGCGCCCAACTTTTCACGTTGTCACGCTGCACACGGGTCAGCGTGACGAAGACATCTTCCAAGGACGGCGGCACGGCGCGGCAGTGAACCTCCGTACCGTCCTGTTTGTGGAAATATTCTTCCAGCGCCGCCGCGTCGATGAAGATCGTCGCATCGAGCACGCTCGGATGCTGTCGCACCAGCGGCAGCAACTGCGTGACATCGTCGCTGGTGATCTCGAACCAGCTCGACCGGTCGGGAGTAAGCTCCGGCAAGCGCTTTAAATCCTGCGGCCGCCCGAGGGCGATTAATCTTGAAAGGTAGATGTAGGCGACCCGCGAGCAGCGCTCCGCTTCGTCCATGTAATGGGTCGTGACGAACAGAGTCGTGCCCTCAGCCGCGAGACGAAACAGTAAGTCCCAAATCTCCCGGCGCGCCACCGGATCGATACCCGCCGTCGGTTCGTCGAGAAAAATGATCTTCGGTTCATGTAGCAGCGAACAAGCGAGCGCTAAGCGCTGTTTGTAGCCGCCCGAGAGCGTGGCGGCCAGTTGCTCCATGTGATCGTCCAAGCCGACCCAATCCACGACCGTGCGGCGCCGCACCGCCATGTCCAGCGGCGTCAGCCCGTAAATCGCGCCGTAAAAATCGATGTTCTCTTCTACAGTCAAATCTTCGTAGAGACTGAAACGCTGCGACATGTAACCGATGCGCTTCTTGATCTCTTCGGTTTGTTTGACAACATCGAGCCCAGCGATCTGCGCGCGTCCGGCAGTCGGCTGAAGCAAGCCGCAGAGCATGCGAATCACGGTCGATTTCCCTGAACCATTGGGCCCGAGAAAGCCAAAAATCTCTCCCGCTTCGATCTCTAAATCGACATTGTCGACCGCAGTCAGTGCGCCGAATTTCTTAGTGAGCCCTGCGGCTTTAATGACGATGCTCATGAATTATTGCCTAATCTTCCTCATAAAGCGCCCGCTAGGCACGCGCTCCGTACGGCCGATTCATGCATCACCCCTCCCCTCAGCCCTCACCGCTTTTCAATCGTCACATCGGCGTTCATGCCCGGCCTCAGCACATTATCAGGATCGTCAACGACGACTTCGGTTTGAAACACTTGCAGCGCTCGTTCTTCGTGAGTCTGGACGTTGCGCGGGGTAAACTCGCCTTGGCGAAAAATGCGCCGCACGGTGCCGCGAAAATCTTTTCCGGGAAATGAGTCGACGTGCACTTTGACTGGCAATCCCGGCTGGACAAAACCCAAACGGGCTTCGGGCAGATAGGCGCGCACCCACAAACTGCCGATTCTGAGTAGTGTCGCCACTGGTTTGCCGGCGCCGACCAGATCGCCCGGTTCGAGATCTAAGGTATCGACCAAAGCATCCACCGGCGCCTTGATCACGGTCTCTTCCAATTGCGTGTACATCAACTGAACCCGCGCCCGCGCGGCTTCAGTCTCCGACTTCGCCTGAGCGATTTCTTCCTTGCGAAAGCCGCTTTTTAGTTGGCGCCGCTTGGCGTCCATCTCCGCCCATCGTTGGCGCGCCCGCTCTACTTCTTCCGGGCGCGTGCCGGCGAGCAGTAGATTATATCGTTCCCGCGCCGCCGCCATTTTCTGTTCAGCTTCATCCGCCTTCGCCAGGGCGTCGTCGTATTCTTGTTTGGCGATCAGCTCGCGCTTGGACAATCCTTCCATGCGTTGCAAAAATTTCTGCGCGTTCTCCGCCTGCGCTTTGGCCGCCTTCCATTCTGCGGCCACCTGGTCGATCTCTTGTTGGCGCGGCCCGGAGATTAATTGGTCAAGCTCAGCTTGCGCTTGCTTCGCGGCAGCTTCAGCCTGCTCGATCTCTTCCTTGCGAAAACCGGCCGTGAGCAGCGCGTATTTTGCTTCCGCTTGGCGCAACCCAGCTTGCGCCTCGGCCAAAGACGCGTCGATCTCCTTGGGTTCCAAGAGCACAAGAGTCTCGCCAGCCTTCACAGTCTGGCCTCGTTTAGCGACGACCTTCAGCACCCGGCCGCCGAGCTTTGAGCCGACGTGAATATCGTCAGCTTCAATGACACCGGAAATCACGATGGCGCCGTGATTACCGTTGGCATTCCAATAGGCATAGCCGGCAACCGTCGCCAAAGCAGCGGCGAGTATAATGAGAATGAGCTTACTGCGCTTCATGAGTTGAACGAGCCCAGGCGACACCGAGACAAGCTCTTAAAAAGCTTTGTACTCCTTGTCCTCGCGGCTCTCGGTTTCAAGTTGGATAGTCGTGTGTTCGATGTGAAAGCGTTCTTTGAGCGTGTCTTCGATGCCGTTCAGCACTTGGTGAAAGTCGCCGCCGTTTTCCACCACCGCATGAGCGCTAAGGGTGTAGATATCGGAAGTTACCGCCCACACGTGCAGGTCATGAACCTTGGCGACGCCGTCGATGGATTCGATGGTCTCACGCACCTCTTCCAGGCGGATGCCTTTGGGCACGGCTTGCATTAAGACGCTGAGAGAATCTTTGATCAAGCTCCATGACGAGAAAAGAATCAGTGCGCCGATAAAAATACTGATCAGCGGGTCGGCGAGATACCAGCCGGTGCTCAACATGATCAGACCGGCGGCGATCGCGCCCACCGAACCGATGGCATCGCTCAAGACGTGCACGAACGCGCCGCGCATGTTGAGATTGTGATGATGGTCGGCGTGGAGAATCGCCGCGGCGGCGATATTGACGATCAAGCCCAACACCGCCACGATCAGCATGCCGTAGCTTTCCACAGTGGGCGGATCGAAGAATCGATGGTACGCCGCCGCGAAAATAATCCCGACGATCAACCACAAGGTTAAGCCGTTGAACAACGCCGCGAGAATCTCGACGCGGTGAAAGCCGAAGGTGCTGTGATGGGTCGCCGGCCGCTGGGCCATGCGAAAAGCGAACAAGCTCAACGCCAGGGCACCGACATCGGAAGGCATATGGCCGGCGTCGGAGATCAACGCCAAACTGTTGGTCAAAAAGCCGGCGAACAGCTCGGCGAAAAAATAGACCGCGCTGATCGCCAGCGCCCATTTCAGCCGCTGTGTCTCGCTATGCCGCGCCATGCAGTCTATCGACTGGAAACAAATTCAACACCCGCTCACTATGGCCCAAGATTTGGTCAGAAGAAAGCGCGCACAGAATAGAGATAGAGAAAAGCGGTGGTGCTGCGGTTCTTATCAATCTTTCTTCATTCCGATTTCCGACCTCTGACCTCCGACCTCTGCTCTCTCTCACATCTCTATCTCAAATCTGCTTCTTTGCCGTCGCCGAAGTTATTTTTAAGCAGCAAGAAAAACATTCGTCCCGGCCGATTCATATATCCGGCCAATCCGCCGGCCTCGTCGCCCGTGCCAAAATAAATATCGGCGCGCTGAAAGCCGCGGATCGCGCCGCCGGTGTCCTGGTTGAGCATAAAGCGCCCGATCGGCCGCCAGCCAGCCAATCGTCCGGCTTCATCGATGACGGGAATCTCCGTTTCGATCAAAGCGAGCGCGCCCTTGGGAAACAG
>JAERMN010000501.1 GCA_016844625.1 Deltaproteobacteria bacterium | reverse complement strand
ATCACGCCCTGACAGCTTCTATGCCGCTGGGCGATAGTCCGCGCAATTGTCCGACGAATGAAAATCGCGGTAGCTCCCACCGTCGCGAGCACGGCAAGCTGACCAACGATATCGGAGCCTCACTCATGAGAACGCTGTCTTTCTATGTAAGCGTATTCGGAATTGTTCTGACCTCGATGTGGAGTTCCTCGCAGGTTTCCTACGCCCAGGATTTCTACGCAGGCAAAACCATCCGTATCCTGGTGGGATTCCCGGCCGGAGGCGGCTTCGACACCTACTCCCGGATGATTGGCCGGCATATCAGCAAATATATTCCGGGCAACCCGACGGTCGTCGTTGATAACGTTACCGGGGCGGGCAGTCTCGTTGCCGCCAACACGATTTACAAGGCGGCCAAGCCTGACGGCCTGACCATCGGGAATTTTATCGGCAATCTGATTTCGCAACAACTTTACGGAGGTCCTGGCATCGAGTTCGATGCGAGGAAGTTTGAATGGATCGGGGTGCCGGTAAAAGATCATGTCGTCTGTGCGCTGACAAAAGCCAGCGGGATCACCAGCATCGATTCATGGATGGCGGCGAAAGCCCCGGTCAAATTGGGCGGCAGTGCTCCCGGTACTACGAATGACGACAGTGCTAAATTACTCAAGGCAGCCCTCGGGCTGCCGATCCAGCTGGTGACAGGTTACAAGGGCACTGCACCGATTAAGTTGGCCGCGGAAAGCGGTGAAATCGATGGCGGTTGCTGGGCTTGGGAGTCGATTAAAGTGATGTGGCGCCAGGGTCTCGATGCCGGCGAGGTGAATATCGTGCTGCAGGCTGTGCCCAAAGCAGTCCCTGATCTTCCCAAGGTTCCTGTGGCCATCGAACTGGCAAAGACAGACGAAGCGCGAAAGCTAATTCAGGCAGGCATCCATGACACCGCAGCGATCACGCGTCCATACGCCTTGCCGCCGGGCACACCCAAAGATCGTGTTCAACTGCTGCGCCGCGCTTTTAGAGAAACCATGAAGGACAAGGATTTTGTCGCTGAGGCAGTTAAATCCAAACTCGATGTCGATCCCGTTAGTGGCGAAGAAGTCGAAAAGATAGTTGCCGGCCTTTTTAAACTTGATGCCGCCACGGTCGCGAAGATGGCAGAGGTGCTAAAGTAAACATACCCGGCCAAGAGGGCGGTGCAAATTTGCGGTCTTTACTATAATAATTTTGACAGGTTGCGCCGCGCCGGATCACTCTACGCTTTGCCGGCCTGCTGCTTTCTCGGCAGGATTTGGCGCCGGGCAACGAAATCTTGCGAGTTCAATAAACGAAGCTACTTCGCGGGCGGGGTTTTACTTCGCGGGCGGGGTTTTAACCCCGCCCTTGACCAAAGGGGATGCTATCGCCCCCTTTGGAAACCCCACAATAATGTTCCCGCCTCAAGAGGCGGGGTTTACTGAGAATTAATTTGATTAGAACGGCGGCGGGGTCACGTTTTCATGACTTGACAATCGTTGGACGAAGCAGCTTCGCTGCCCGCCTTCCTCATCTCCTCGGCCAATATCTCGTTGACGAGTGACTGATCTATAAGCATCTAACTCCGATGCGCGAGGTCGCGGTCGCTTCGCGGCGGCAACGCTAGATGCCATGATTCGGCATCGAACAATACGGTGGCTGCAATTTGAAAATCGGTATTGTGTCCCGGAATTTCGCCAATTCTCTGAAAGCGGTCCTAACGAGCGGGGAGCGCGCCGTGTTCGGTCATTTTCTTGTAGAGCGCGAGGGTTGCCGGATCGCGCGGCAGTTCCCGAAGAGCGCTATCCATTTCTTCCCCGGTGAGAGGAGACGGATCGCCGCCCATGAGCTTTCTAAATTCCTTAGCGAAGTCAGGGTGACTAAAGGCCTTCGCCATGGCTGCCCGCAAGGTCTTTACGATTTCCGGCGGAGTGGCGGGGGGCAGGACATATGGCCACCGCAGGTATAGAAACGAACGGAACAGTTGCACTAATTGTCGCTCATTTTCGTGTTTGACGAAGGTGTCCAGTTCCGGCACGTTGGCAAAACGAGGATGGAACTTCCCTCTGGGAATCGTGATGGTGGCGTGGATATGGAAGGCCCCTTTTTCCAGCGCTTCCCGGTTTCTGTGCGCAAGCGTGTCCGCGCTGTTCGCTCTCGCGTCAATTTCCCCGCGCGCAAGGGCAATGTCGAGTTCCGGGCCGCCAAAGCCGACAACAAATCTGGGATCTTTGAGCCCCATCAGATGAGCGAAGATGCGGCCGCTATTGTAGATCGAGTGGCCTACTGTCTGCGCGCCGATTCTGATCCCGGAGGCTGCGCGCAGTTTTTCCAAGCTGTCGAGCCCGGCCTCCCGCCGGCTAAGAAAAACATAGGGATCGCCGCTCTCCGTGGAGCCTAGAAAGATAAGTTTGTCGAGATCGTACCTTGCCCCCGTGGTCCCGAGAATGGGACCGACGATGATTGGGGTCCCGGCGGAGGCGATCGTGAGCCCGTCGGGTTTGGCAGATGAATAGATGTGGTTCACTGCTTTCATTCCGGCGGCGCCGGGCATGTTTTCGATGACGATGGTTGGTTCTCCCGGAATATTTCTTTTCAGAAACGGTATCAGAGCCCTGGCCTGCATATCACCCGAGCCGCCGGGCTCGCCGCCCCTAATAATGGTGATGGTTTTACCTTGGTAGTACGAGGCCTGGGACAGTGCCTGGCCGGGAAAAAGCCAGACACTACCGATTGCTCCAGCCAATATCCGCGCCGGGAGCGAGCTGATCTTGAATGTCATGGTTTCACCTCCGTCTTTGCCGATTATCGCCGCCCCGCGTCGCCTCATGTGTCTCACGATGCCAACGTCATCATAGCTCAAACATCCCCAACTCTACATCACGTTGGTCGAAGGATAATAAATTTCACCGGCCGTTCATCCAGCAGGTTGACACTGTGGCAGCCTCACGAGGCGAAAGTCAACTTTTTGCGGTTCCATTCGGCGATGGTGGAACCTCCGTTCTTAGGCGAAGTACGGTTAGCGAAGCGCCCCGTATCGCGCCTAAGATACCGCAGCGAAGTCTGTAGACGACGTGGAGTCCTAGGATCCTTGTAGAGCAACATCAAAAACAAAGACTTAACCACGTTTTGGATTTTGCCCCTGGCGTGACAGACGAGAATTTGTTGGTCTTTTACGATACCAGGATCGCGTGAGGACGGCGGAGGGCCAGCAATTCCATTTCTAATCTGTCAAGCCTGATACCGGGACGATGCGCGGCATGAACCACTGCGGCCATGGCATCCAAGGCGTTTCGGTCAATTAAGTTCGTTCAATCCCTTTTTCTCGCTTGATTTCTTGACGATTCGCGATATATCCCGCCTAGCGCGGGATGCGGCATCGGCGCGTGTTGATTTTTTAGCGACCCGCCGGCCCACATTAATAATTTTACGCGGCGCGCTCCATCCGCGCGCCGCGCCGCGAAGATTACGGCAGAGTTCCATGCCCGATTAGACGAAACAAAGAAGGGGCACGAGATGAAAACATTACTCATGGCGCTATTGGTTAGCTTGCTCTACCGAACCGATCTTGGGGCCCAGACCCCGTTCTACCAGGGACAAACGGTTTCCATCCGCGTCGGCTTCACCGCCGGTGGCGCCTTCGATGTCTGGGCGCGCATCATCGCGCACCATCTCGGCAAATACGTTGCGGGCAACCCCACCTTCGTGGTGCAAAACATGACCGGCGGTGGCTCGATGATCGCCGCGAACTATGTTTACGGCGTCGCCAAACCGGATGGCTTGACGCTCGGAGTGGTGAGTCCCGGGCTCTACATCCAGCAGCTCTCGGGCCAAAAGGAAATTACCTTCGACTGGTTTAAGTACAGCTGGATTGGTTCGCCGGAGAAGACCGACCGGGTCTTCTATATCCGCGCGGACACGCCGTACAAGACGTTGCTCGATATGCGCGATGCCACCGAGCCACCCAAGTGCGCCGCCACGGGCCTCGGCACGGCGGCCTATTATTTTCCCCGGCTGCTCCAGGAAGCGTTCGGTCTCAAACTGGCGATGGTACCGGGCTATCAAGGCGCCGCCGACGCCAATCTCGCCATCGAACGAGGCGAGACTCAGTGCTGGTGCGGCTCGGTGCAGGCCTACTTCGGCAGCGAGCCAGGACGCACTTGGGCCAAGACCGGTTTTGTCCGCGTGCTCACGCAAGGCGGCCAGAAGCGCCACCCCAATCTGCCCAACGTGCCCACCGTGTGGGAACTCATGGATAAGCAGAAAGTTGGCGAGATGCACCGGCGCATCGCCAAAATCTTCGTGCTTCCCGACGAGATGGGCCGTCCCTTCTTCGGCCCGCCGGGCATCCCCGCCGAGCGCCTCAGAGCTCTGCGCGACGGCTTCATGAAAATGATGAAGGACCCCGGGATCATCGCCGAGGCAAAGAGCAAAGGGCTGGAGCCGAGCTTGATGACCGGCGAAGAAATAGAAGCTCTCGGACGGGAGATTGGCACCGTACCCCAGGATCTCATCGAACGGATGAAGCCGCTTTTGGAAAAGTAGGCCAAGCCCATGGCTTCTTCTCCGGCCTGGTTTCACTCGTCGCAAACGTTCAAGCCGTTCACGCCGCAATAAGTCTTGAACGCCTATCACCTCCGACACACGGGCCGGACCGCGCTAGGTGTGAGTCCTGTTAGAGAAACCATGAAGGATAAGGATTTTGTCGCAGAGGC
>JAERMN010000500.1 GCA_016844625.1 Deltaproteobacteria bacterium | reverse complement strand
CTTGCTCGCCAAAATCATGGACGAGGCGTTCAAAGCGAAACTCAACACCGTGACCGGTTATCAAGGCGGCAGTGAAATTGACGTCGCCGTCGAGCGCGGCGAAATCGTTTGCCGCGGCATGGACATCCCGCCGCACTTTGGCCGCGAACCCTTCGACACTTGGCACAAAAAGGGGTTCGACCGCCATATTCTCCAGAGTGGCCCAAAGCGCGAGCCGCGCATGGGCGACGCGCCGACGCTCTTCGAGCTCATGGATCAATACAAGTCTCCCGAGGTCATCCGCAGCGTGGCACGGATTATTATGGCAAGCGGAGAATTCGGCCGGCCCATGGTGGCTGGCCCTGGCAACCCGCCGGATCGCGTTAAGATGCTGCGCGATGCTTATGCCAAGGCGATGCGCGACCCAGGCCTGATCGAGGAAGCGAAAAAGGGCCAGATGGACATGGAACATACGCCCGGCGAAGAACTCCAAGTTCTAATGAAGGAGCTGATGAATCAGCCGCGCGAAGTCATCGAGCGGGTAAAAAGAGTGCTTTCCGAATAGTAAGTAAGATTGGATTAGATCATCACGTGATGCAAAACTGCCGTGCTGCGTTGCCTAGTCGTCATCTTCGTTGGGGTGCAGCCTAACTGCCACGCACAAACGCAAGAAGCGCCCGTCGACAAAGACAAGACCGAGCGCATCTTCGTCGGTCGTAAAGAAACACGCTTCGACGTGCACAAAATGAACAGGATCGACTCGCCGAAAAAAAATCGACATGCTATCTTTCATACGCGCCGATGCGCCCTACAAGATCTTGACCGACATGCGCAAAGCGCCAGAGCCGGTTAAGTTATGTGGCACCACTGGGGAGCAGTTCCAAGCCCTAACCAAGCGCATCATGAACCATCCGCCCGCGGTCTTGCAGCGGGTCAAAAAAATTTTCGCTTGAGCCTGGTCCTAATGGCCGATGAAATCCAACGTCTAAAGGATACTTAGGAGGTCTTTTATGAGAAAAATTCTCGCTGTTCTGCTACTCGCCCTTGGTTTCAGTACGCCGCTCGCGGCGCAGACGCCCTACTATCAAGGCAAGACCGTGAAAGTCGTTGTCGGCTTCACCACCGGCGGCTTTTACGACCGCTGGGCGCGGATTCTGGCGCGCTACATGCCAAAATACATCCCTGGCGAACCAGCGTTTGTCGTGCAGAACATGCCCGGCGCCGGCGGCCTGACCGCCACCAACTATGTCTATAGCGTCGCCAAGCCGGATGGCCTGACCATCGGCTGGCCCAGTAATGGACTCTATTTGGATCAATTAGTTGGCCGCAAAGAAGTCCAATACGATATCCGCAAGTTTGCCTGGATCGGTTCGCCGGTCAAAGAACCGGCAATCTTTTACATGCGCTCGGATACGCCGTTTAAGACCATTCAAGACGTGAAGAATTCCAAAGAGCCGCCCAAGTGCGGCTCCACCGGTACGGCCAGTACCGATTTCATTTTGGCCAGGTTGCTTGAAGACACCCTACCGCCGCTCAAGATCACTACTGTACAAGGTTATCCGGGCGGCGCTGAAATAGACTTGGCGGTAGAAAAAGGCGAAGTGGTTTGCCGCGGTATGACCGCCTCGCCGTTTTTCGGCCGCGAGCCGTTCCTGAGTTGGCAGAAGAAAAATTTCGTTCGTGTCCTATTATTCACCGGCGATAAACGTGATCCGCGCATGCCGGAAACTCCCACCCTGGACGAAATCTTCAACAGGGAAAAGGTGCCGGAAGCCGGACGTCGAGTAGCTGAAGTTATTCTCGCCGCCGAGTCCTTCGGCCGGCCCATCATCGGCACACCAGGCACTCCCACGGAGCGGGTACGCGAACTGCGCCGCGCCTTCGATCAATCCATGAAAGACCCCGAACTCTTGGCCGAAGTGCATAAGCAAAAGATGGACGTCGAACCGGAGACCGGCGAGAATCTGGAGAAATTGGCGAACAAGATCCTTAACCAGCCGCCCGAAGTTTTGGCGCGGGTTAAAAAGATCCTGGGAAACTAGTTGACTAAACGCTTACTGATGATAATTGTCGACTCACCAAATGCTTAAGGAGGCTAGCTTTAGATGTTGAAACTACTGGCGATTTTATCGGTTGTCATACTCGGCCAAGTGGCCCACGCCCAGACCCCCTTCTATCAGGGGAAAACGATCACAATTGTTGTCGGCACCAAGGCCGGCGACGCTTACGATTTGTACCCGCGCATGCTCGCTGAGTTCATGCCGAAATACATTCCGGGAAACCCGAATATCATTATACAAAACGTCCCCGGCGCAGCCTCGCTGATTGCCGCGAACCAAGTATATAACGTCGCCAAACCCGACGGACTGACCGTCGGCGCCATCTATCCGGCGCTCTATTTCGAGCAGCTCACGAAAAAACCCCAAGCCAAATATGACTGGACCAAGTTCGGTTGGATCGGCAATCCAGTTACCTCGAACCATCTGCTCTATATGCGCGCCGATACTCCCTATAAGACCATTGAAGACGTCCGCAAAGCGTCCAGCGCACCCAAATGCGGTGCATCCGGGGTAACTTCCACGGGCTATTACATGCCGAAGCTGATGGAAGAAACCATCGGAACGAAATTTGATATCGTTTCCGGGTACCAGTCCGGTCAGGACATCGATCTGGCCGTGGAACGTGGCGAACTTCAATGCCGATCGTTTACGCTTACCGCATTCTTTGCCCGCGAGCCATTCATCTCTTGGCGGAAAAGAGGCTTTGTCAACGTGCTCATGCAGACCGGCGCCAAGCGCGATCCTCGGTTAAAGGACGCGCCGACCCTTTATGAGTTGATGGACACGTACAAAACCTCCTCGCAGGCGAGAAGCTTGGCGAAAGTAATTTTGTCTGCCGGTGAGTTTGGCCGGCCGCTTGTCACTCCGCCGGGAGTTGCTGCGGACCGTCTCAAGATTTTGCGTGACGCCTTTGACAAATCAATGGACGACCCCGCCCTAAAGGCGGCGGCGGAGAAACGCAGGCTCGATTTGGATCCGGCGACCGGTGCTGAACTGGAAAGCCTGGCGAAAGAGGTCATGGCGGCATCACCCGATGTCGTGCAAAATGTGGAAAAGCTGTTGGGCGGAAAATAGATAACCCTGCCGGATGCTACCCCTTGGGGTAGCTCCGGGCCAATTTCCGGCGGGTAAGGATTACCTTTATGCTTTCAACTCTCGTCCTTGTGGCCGCTATGGCGTGGAGCTCAACTCTTCTCGCACAAACTCCCTTCTACCAAGGCAAGACCATCAGACTGGTGGCAGGTACGCCGGCGGGCAGCGTTTATGATCTCTACGCACGGATGGTCGCTCAGTTCATCCCCAAATATATTCCAGGCACTCCTAATATCATCGTGCAAAA
>JAERMN010000499.1 GCA_016844625.1 Deltaproteobacteria bacterium | reverse complement strand
AGCCGTGGCGATCCGTCACCGTTGCCATACCTGCCGCTGCTCAATCCTCTCGATCTCACCCAGAGCGCGGCGCTGCTGGCGCTATTTGCTTGGTTACGGCGACTGCGCGGGGCGCCGTTCGCGCCGCAAATATTTCAGACCACGGAGTTGGCTTACGTCGCGCTCGGTAGCATCGGCTTTTTCTGGCTCAATGGTGTGCTGCTGCGCACTTTGCATCATTGGGCCGGCGTGCCTTTCAACTTAAATTCAATGACACGCTCGATGCTGGTGCAGGCATCGCTGTCAATCTTCTGGAGCTTATTGGCGCTGTGCACCATGGTCACGGCGACGCACATGAGACTGCGGCCGCTGTGGCTTACCGGCGCCGGTTTGATGGCGGTGGTGGTCGTCAAACTATTTTTCGTCGATCTCTCCAACGCCGGCGGCATCGAGCGCATTATTTCATTTATCGGTGTAGGTCTCTTGATGTTGGTGGTAGGATATTTTTCGCCGGTGCCGCCGGCGAGTGCCAAGGAGGCGAAATGATCGGGCTAGTTTTTCTTTTAGTCTTAATTCCAAACATTGCCGGAGCGGCGGAGCGGCCGGCGGACTTCGCCTATGGTATGGCGATTCAGGCCGATGCCGCCCATGCGCTGCATGAAATCGAGATTCCCGCAGCGGTCTATCGCGCCGTTACCCGTGCCGATCTCGGCGATGTCCGGGTTTTCAATGGGCAGGGCGAGGTGGTGCCGCACGCGCTGCGGCCGCGAGTGGCCGTTAGCGAACAAACCGGCGGTGCAGTCAGTTTGCCGTCGTTCCCGTTGTGGGGCGAAGGCGCGAATAAACTCGACGATCTAAACCTCCGGATAGAAAAACGCGGCGACGGCATGATCATCGATGTTCAAAACCGCGCCAAAAGCGGCGCTGAAAAAAAACTGCGCGGTTATCTGCTTGACGCCTCGGCGGTGAAGCGGTCGTTGAGTACGCTGGAATTCGACTGGCAGAGCGCCGCCGACGGCTTTATCGGCATGGTTCGGGTCGAGGGCAGCGATGATCTGTCGCACTGGAACGTGTTAGCCGATAACGCGGCGCTGGCCCGGCTCAGCTTCGGCGGCCACCAGGTGAAGCGCGGCCGGGTCGAGTTGCGCGCGGCAAAGGCCAAGTATCTGCGCATCTCGTGGCCGCAGAGTCAGCCGCCATTAGAAGCGCTCACGGTGGTGGCCGAGCCCAATCCCATCGTCGTCGCCTCGCCGCGCATGTGGCAGAGTTTCGTGGGATCGCCCGTGTCCGGCAAGAGCGGCGCATACAGCTACAATCTCGGCGGCGCATTCATGTTTGACCGGCTGCGCGTGCAACTGCCGCAAGTGAATACGCTTGTGCAAGCGCAAATACTCTCGCGAGCAAAAACCAGCGACCAATGGCGCCCGGTGACCAGTGCGCTGGCCTATCGCTTGCGCGAAGGGGACGCCGAGGTGAGCAGTCCGGAAATTATCGTCACGAGTCATGGCGAACGATATTGGTTGTTACAAGTCGATCAGAAAGGCGGCGGCGTGGGCAGTGGGGCGTTGGCTATCGAGATCGGTTGGGTGCCGCACAAGCTGGTATTTGCCGCACGCGGCGCCGGTCCGTTTCAACTAGCCTACGGCAGCAGCCGCGTGAAACCTGCCGCCTTGGCGATCGATTCATTGATCCCCGGCTATAAGACGAATGCCGAGTTCAAGGTTGCGCGTGCTACGCTGGGCGAGCAGGTGACGCTCGCCGGGGTGTCGCGTCTCGGCGCGACAAGGGATTACCAAACGCTCGCGCTCTGGGGCAGCCTGATTCTCGGCGTGTCGGTGTTGGGTTGGATGGCGCTGCGGCTGTCGCGGCAAGTTTCCAGTCCTCCAGCAGAATCCCAAACAACGGAAAATTCGCATTAGCCCAGCCAACTCGTGAGCCGATTCGGCGCTTTGCTAGACCCATACTTGCCTGCGTGTTATAGCGAAGCAGATCTTCAGTCTCGGCGATAGCACTCTGACATGCCTTGTTGACTTCGCCCACGCGAGATTCGCTCTGAATTTACCGACCGACAAACAAGAGGACGGCGATGGGCCGGCTGGCACGAACCATGCGCCATCGTCCGCCCAGCCTCACGCCGCGACGTTTCAAGCGCTGTTAAGATTTCGCGCGCTGGCGGCGTTGCAGCACCGCGAGTTTCGTTTGCTCTGGTACGGCCAGGTGTTTACTTCCATGGCGACTTGGATGGACTCCATCGCGCGCGGCTGGTTGATGTACGAGCTGACGCATTCGTCGTTGCAGCTCGGTCTGGTGCGCGGCGTGCAGGCGATCCCCACGCTATTACTATCGCCCATCGCCGGCAGCGCGGCGGATCTTTATTCGCGCAAGACGCAGATCCTCATCGCGCAGATTATCGATGGCCTGTTATACGCCTGGGTCGCGACGATGATTCTCACCGGCCATATTCAGCCGTGGATTATCTATGTCACGTCCATCGGTCTGGCGACGGTGCAGGCTTTTCAGCAGCCATCGCGCGCATCGATGGTATCCGACTCGGTGCCGCCGTCGTATCTCACCAACGCGCTCGGACTCAACGCCGTGGTGTTTAACTCGGCGCGCAGCGCCGGACCGGCGCTGGCGGGAATTCTCATCGCTGGATTTGGCACTGCGGCTTCTTATTCGGTGCAAGCGATTTTTTACCTGATGGCGACCATCTGGACTTTCATGTTGCGCGCCGAGCAACGCTCGGTATCGAACGGCGGCGGCCAAGCAGCCCACGGGGAATCGTTTACTCAGAATATTGTCGAAGGTTGGAAGTTCAGTTGGCGCAACGATGAAGTGCGGATTAGCTTGCTCATCGTGTCAATCTCGATGTTTTTGCTGATTCCGTTCACCACGCTGCTGCCGGTTTACGCGCGTGATATTCTTCACGTCGGCGCCACCGGGCAAGGCGTGCTGCTGACGTCGATGGGCATCGGCGCGCTTTTTAGCTCGGTCTTTGTCGCGTCTTTTGGCGATCGCATCCCGCGCGGTCTGTTCATGATCGGCGGCGTGGCGCTCTACGGCATTGTCGTCGCAATCTTTTCGGCGTCGACTTGGTATCCGCTTTCGATCCTTGCGATGTTTATCATCGGACTGTGCCATGTGACCTCGCACGCGCTGATTCAGACCGTGATTCAATCTTACTCGCCGCCGGAGTTTCGCGGCCGGACCATGGCGATTTTTCACATGACCCAGGTGATTCTCGTCGTCGGCGCCATGTTCATCGGCGCTTTGGCATCGCTGATCGGCTCGATGGCTCTCGTCGGTACCGTGCTGATGGTCGCGATCTTTATGATGATGCCCAAAGCGCGGCAGATTCTGTAAATAGATTTCATATTCCAGATTCCAAATTCCAAATTTTAGATTGCGGAATTCCATCGCAGACATTTAGCCTGGTTTGCTCTGCGAGCGATTGCGATCAGACGACTCGGCAACTGGACGGGTTCGAACGGCGCGTGTTATAGACAAAGACAAAGACGAGTAGCTGCTCCACGTTACGGGGCACATGCGATCGATCGACCACCCATGGAATCTAAGCTGAAAGCACCAATCCCAGACAATCGAGAGGCAGAGATCGCAACGGCGCCGGCGAACCTGCCGCCAATCGAGAGGCTCCGTTTGTGGCTGGCGGGTTTCCTCGAGCTGAAAATATTCGAAGCGCTGCGCCACTCCGAGTATCGCTTGTTGTGGATCGGTAATGTGTTTTCTTCCATGGCGACTTGGATGGACCAGGTGACGCGCGGCTGGCTGATCTACGAGCTGACCAACTCCTCTTTCCAGTTAGGCCTCGTCCGCGGTGTGCAGGCGCTGCCGATACTTCTATTATCGCCGATCGCCGGCAGCACGGCGGATCGTTACTCGCGCAAATCGCAAGTGATGGTCGCATTGGTGGTCGATGCGTTGTTGTACGGTCTGCTTGCCGTGCTGATTTTCGCTCGCTCCATCGAACCGTGGCACGTCTATGTGACCGCGGTTTTCATGGCTTCGGTTTGGACCTTTCAGCAACCGTCGCGCGCTTCGATGGTCTCCGACTCAGTCCCGCCGAAATCGCTCACCAACGCCATCGGTCTCAACGCGATGATGTTTAATGTCGCGCGCATCACCGGTCCAGCCGTGGCTGGGCTGATCATTGCCGGCTGGAATACCGGCGGCGCGTACGCCGTTCAGTCGGTGCTCTACGTTTTGTCGACGATCTGGACGATCAAGTTGCGGGCTGAGACCCGTTCGTCAGGCGGCGCGCATGGCCACGGCGCGCGTGGCGAAGGCTTTTTTCAAAGCATCGTTAGCGGGTGGAAGTTCAGTTGGCAGAACCACGAGGTTCGCACCGGCCTGCTAGTCGTCGCTTACGCGTCGTTGTTTATTATTCCTTTCAACACGCTATTGCCGGTGTTCGCCCGCGACGTGCTCGGCGTCGGCGCGAAGGGGCAAGGATTACTTCTCACATCGATGGGTGTCGGCGCATTGGCCAGTTCGGTGTTGATCGCATCGCTAGGCGACCGCTTGCCGCGCGGTATCCTGATGATCGCCGGTGTCGGCGTGTACTCGATGGCGCTGATGGCGATCATGGGACTTTGCCACGTGGCGTCCCATGCGTTGGTGCAGACCGTAATTCAAGCCTATTCGCCGCGCGAATTTCGCGGCAGAACCATGGCGCTATTCCATCAGACGCACGTGATCTTGCTGGCCGGCGGCATGATCATCGGCGCACTGGCGTCGGCCATCGGCGCACAAGCGGCGACGGCGCTGATGAGTTTCATCGGCGCGCTGTGTCTGTTGGGTTTGTATGTGTTGAGTCCACAGGCGCGGAAGATTCGCTAGAGGGCGGGAGCGCTGGAGTGATAGCGTGCGGGGTCAAGCTGCACGATGTGAATTGAACTGATGGAGACGATCTATGACGAAACATAATCACAGCGCCATCGTCGTCGCGGTGATTCTACATCAGGTGATTGGCTTTCTTTGGTATTCGGATTTTTTGTTCGTTCATCAATGGATGGCCGGTTTGGGCAAGAAACCCAGCGACTTTGATATGTCCAACCCGGCGCCATTTATTGCCGACATCGTCGGCTGGTTTTTTGCCAGCTACTTTATCTCGTGGCTGGTGCAGCGCGCGGAGATTCTATCGTTCAATCAGAGCCTCGGATTGGCGGTTCTCCTGTGGGTCGGCGTCGCGCTGCCGCTCCTCGCGCCGCATTATCTGTTCGCCGGGATTCACACTTCGGTTCTGCTGATCGACGCGATGAACGCGCTGGTGCAGTTGGCGGCGACTTGCGGTTTGCTTGCCGTGTGGCGAAAGCGCTAGCCCGGATTATTCGCGGTAAAACTGAGATCGAGGTGCAACCCTTCCGGAACGAAGGC
>JAERMN010000498.1 GCA_016844625.1 Deltaproteobacteria bacterium | reverse complement strand
GCTTGCACGCTCAGCGTTGATTCACTAAACTCGCAACGTTTTCCAGGCATCGCAGCTAATCATCAGGAGGCTTTTATGGCACAAGCAAGTGCGAACGTGGCGGGCATTTCGGCCCGCGCCGAAAGCTGGAACATGCGTTTGCTGGGACACAGCGATTTAGCGGGTCACGGCGACGGCAGCCGGATCGACAAGAAAGACAACTTTCTTTACATCGCGCATATGAAAAGCATGGGCGTGACGATCTTAAATGTCGAAAACCCCACGCAGCCGCGAGTCGTCAATCAGATCGCCAAGGCGCCAGGAGTGCATAACCACAAAGTCCAGATCGCCGGCGATCTGATGATTACCAATCACGAGCGCGCTCCCTGGGAAAGCGGCGCCTATCGGCCGGGGATTCAACTCTACGACGTTGCCCAACCCGACGCGCCGAAGGAGATTAGTTTCTTTCAAACCTACGATCGCGGCGTGCACCGCTTTTGGTTTGCCGATGGCCGCTACGCGCACTTGCCCACTTCGGCAGAAGGTTTTTCCAATCGTGTCTACAGCATCGTCGACGTGCAGGAGCCGACGCGCGTGCGAGAAGTGGGCAAATGGTGGCTCCCCGGACTATGGGCGGCCGGCGGCGAAACGCCGAAATGGAATCCCAATAAGAGCGTCTGGTGTCATGGCATCATCGCCAGCGGCGATCGCGGGTACGTTTCCTATCAAGACGAAGGCCTGGCGATCTTGGACATCAGCGACGTCACATCACCGCATCTCGTTAGCCGCCTTGACCTGATGCCGCCGTTTCGCGGCCACACGCACACCGCGCTGCCTTTGCCGCGGCGCAAGCTATTGATCGTCGCCGAAGAGTCCGTGCGCAATGGCGGCGCCGACGGCTACAAGATGGTTTGGGTCGTCGATATCCGCGACGAGACCAAGCCGGTGGCGATCTCAAGCTTCCCGATACCGAAAGGGGATTTCGCCGAGCGCGGCGGCCGCTTCGGCCCGCACAACATCCATGAGAATCGTCCGGGCTCCAAGGACGACGATCTACTGATTTACCTTTGTTACTTCAACGCCGGCATCCGCATTGTCGATATCAGCAATCCCTTCCGGCCTGAAGAGACAGGTTTCTTTATTCCGCCCACACCGCCGGGCCAGCCGGCGATTCAGATCAACGACGTTTACGTCGACACCGACGGTTTGATCTACATCACCGATCGTGTCGGCGGCGGTTTGTATATTCTCGAATACACCGGCCCGCGTCCGACTGAACCCGACGACAGGGGCAGAGATATGAGCGGGCGCGAGTGGGGGCTCTCTCACCCTGAGTTTCTATAAACTCGCATTCCGCAATTGACGCTGCGGCAGGGGATGAGCGGGGCGCGAGCCTGGAGTAGTGAAGACACCCAACGCTGCGGTTACAAAGTCTGTTTGACTCCTCGGCAAGCCGTTCCATGGATTCGCGGATCGTTGGCTCGACACCGATGATCGTTGTCTACCTAGGGGCACAGGCCCATTGTCTTTGCTACGGAAGGATCGCGCCTCGCTCGTTTTTTCACTTTCAACTGCGCAATCCGGGGCAAACGCCCCATCCGATCAGCCCGCGGAAGAATGAGGGAGACGATCCGGGTTTCGAAGAGTCACATCACCGTTAGCCTTCCGTTCCGTTCCGAGTATGCCGCTTCAATATTCGGAACCGGAACAAATACGGCGGCGATCAGTCGCCGATGCCAGGCTTCGTACCAACCGGCACAGCTTCGACAATGATGCCGCCCGGCGCGTTGAACTTAACGGCTTTGCCCGGTTCGCTCACGACTTTGCAGCCGAATTTGCTGACTTCGGCAATACATTTATCCACGCTTTCCACTTCCACGCCGAAGTGATCGATCGCCGGCTGCTCATTTTTACCGCTGCGGATTTGATTGATCGCGATATGCACGGTGCCGTCGGTGAGATAGCGCACGGTGCTTCTCAGTCCGGGAACCGTGACCTGTTTAAAGCCGAAAACCTTGCTATAAAACTCGGCTGCCTTTTCGATATCCTCGACTCTCATAGCTAGATGAACGATGCGCGCCATTTTTTCCTCCATCTTCTTAGTCCGAATTACTCACACTGCCCAGTTAACTCCGCACAGACTGTCGATCGGGGCGTGACCTTGGAGGAGCGAAGGCACCAGAGCCAAAGGTTTCATTGTCATGCTCACTCTCGGTACGATGCTTGACCTTTGCGCAGATGCTTTCATCACCAACTCGCTGCGCTGGCAGCTTCAAGGCACAGCTGCATTGCCTTCGCTCCGAAAGGGTTGCGCGCCGATCGACCTCTCACGCCTATAATCCGAGTTAGTGACCGCTCGAACTCATAAGCCCAAATTGTAAACCTGATTCACGTTGTCGCGGCACAGTTTCCGCGTTACCGTCTCGCTCGCTCCAGCGAACGTCTTCTCGGCGATCTGATGCGAGTACGGCCAAGTGCAGGCGGCGTGCGGATAGTCGCTCGCCCACATAAAATTGTCCTCGCCATAGATTGGCGTGGTCAACACCGCGGCGCGATCGTCCATGAACGTGAACCAAAGGTTTCGAGCAAAATACTCGCTCGGCGACAACTTCAGTCGGAGTTCGTCGCCGAGCTGCGTGCCATGGGCGGTCTTCTTCGGGCCGTACTGATAATCGACCTGTTGCACGATGATTCCCACCCAGCCAGCTTCAAATTCGGTGCAGATAACTTTGAGCTGGGGATGACGGTCGAAGAGACCCGAGAAAATCATCTGCCCGATCACCGTCTTGATCACGGTCTGCCGCGAGTGTTGAAAGAAGCCGGGCCACTCATCCGCGCTGTTGAGCTTCTCAAACCAACGGCGCGACGCGCCGCCTTGAAGCTGCCCGGAGTGAATCACAATCAGCATATTTAAATCTTCCGCGGCAGCCCAGATCGGCTCGTAGATCGGATTGTAGTAGGCGTCGTCTTTGATGCCAGGCGGCATCTGCACACCTTTGAATCCCAGCTTGGCGTATTCCTGCATGTCCTTCGCTGCCTGCTCGGGATCCATGATCGACAACAATGGAATACCGATCAGCCGTTTAGGATTGTACTGGCAGAAATCATGCAGCCAAAAATTGTAGGAACGAAAACAAGCGCGCTGAAAGGCCGCATCGGTGAGCACATAAAAGATTCGCGCCCAACTGGAAAACAAAACCTCGGCCTCGACGCCGTCGCGGTCCTGTTCCTTCAAGCGCGGCGCCGGCTGCCAGGAGCCGGGATGATCCTCGTAACGAAAGCTCTCGCGAAAGCGGCCGATCGCCGCGTCATCGACTTGATCGACGGCCATGCCGGTGACGCCTTCAGGTTTGCCGACGAGAAATCCGACCGATGGATTGTAGCATGGCGAAGGCTTCAATCCTTCG
>JAERMN010000080.1 GCA_016844625.1 Deltaproteobacteria bacterium | reverse complement strand
CCGACAATGCCGATTTTCTTGCCGATGAGATCCGCCGGTTTGCGAATTTCCTTTTGTGTTACAAGACTAAATGGAAACTTGTTCAGCGACCCTCCGACCAGCACCATATCCGCTCCCCGCATTACGGCTCGAATGAAACCCGCGGCGTCGACCGTGGTCCCCGGAACCAACACCACTTCACCATCGAGACCGTACTTTTTGAGCAAGCCCAGATCTTTCGCAGCCCACATGGAAACCTGAAAGCCCGCGAACCCGGCGTAGCCGATCATGTAGCGTTCCTGCGCTCTTGCAACCGGCGTGATCGTCACTAGAAAAAACAGGATAGCGATGATTCTTGTCAGCATATTTATTCCGATTCCTCGAACGAAAATGTTTTGGCTATTTTAGTTCCCGGCTTCGTGTGTATTCCTTCCAATCGGTCGACTTGGGAATCACATCGGAAAGCACGACCAGGTTGGCAAAGCGATTCGCCTGCGGGTCGCGGATTACATGCTGCGGCTCGCGCCCCTCGCGCACGTCTTTGATGGCATTTAGAATCAACTTGCGCGCCGCGATGATAGCCTTGTCCGACGAGACCGGATTTTCTGCCGTGCGGTTTTGCACCCGGCCCTGACTTTCGGTGGCGAAAGCATCGTGGACTTGAAAGTTGGTGCCCATGCCGGTGAAGGTCTGCGTCTTGATCGACGCGCGGTCCTGCTGGTAGCGATTGGCGGCGTTACGCCCCAGGCGATAATCGGCGGTCAGCTCCACGCGGCTGCGCGTCCGCAAAAATTCGTCCAGTTCCTTATCGCGGCTGAAGGCGAAAATATATTTCCAATGGCTGTGATCGTCGATCGGCACATGCCAGTGGACCGCGTAGCCATCGCCCACCGTCGAGCCGCCGAAGGCCGACAAATTCGGCATGACGAAATTGGTCACGCGCAGGTAGCGCTTATCCGCGCCGGCATCTCTGGTCGTGTAGATTCTAAGCCCAAAGTTGCTCACTTCGACTTCGATGGTCGGCGCGACGTCTTTGCCCAGCAGCGTATTGTCGGTCGCGTTGACGGCTTGCACGATGCGCTGGCGCGCCACTTGAGCTTCACTTAAATATTGATGCAAGAACGACAGATGCACGGGATCGATGTTGCCTTCGATTGATGCAAGAACGACAGATGCACGGGATCGATGTTGCCTTCGTTGCCCTGCAAATAGTTGCATTGGTAAAACGCCTTCACCACCGTGCGCTTCTCCGGCCCGGCGGTGAGAAATTCGTAGTTTGGCAAGAGCGGCGGCTCGCCCGGTCCCATGTATGTGAAGACGGCCCCGCCCGCTTCCTGGCAAGGATAAGCGAGATGGCGAATCGCTCCTTTGTTCGCGCCGCCCCCCGGCTCACCGGGCTGATCGATGACGCGGCCGCAGACATCGTAAAGCCAGCCGTGATAAACGCAGCGCAGCCCACCGTCTTCGATCCGTCCGTAACTCAAGTCGGTGCCGCGATGCGAACAATGAAGCCCGATCAAACCGGTCCGTCCTTGATCGTCGCGGAACAAAACTAACTCTTCGCCGAGGATTTTCATCTTCAGCGGCGCGCCGCCCGCCGGCAACTCCTCGCACAACGCGACGGGCTGCCAATAACGCCGCATCATCTCGCCGCAGGGTGAGCCGGGATTAGTCTCGGTTAGCAATCGGTTTTCTTCAGCGGAGATCATTTGAACATCCCTCTATTGCAACCATGCCGGATATCTATTCTCGCGACCCATAATTGTTTCTTTTTACTATTTGCCAATGGCACGGATCAAGTGCGGCCTCGGCCGGGTGCGTCTAGCGAATCAAGCAGGAACCGGCATCATTTCAACCCGTCTATCGTACGCGAACCGCTAACTCACGTCGACTGTCCGCCCAATATAAATTGTTTGTCATTGTTTGCTCAGTTTGTCTTTCAATTGGCTTATCGGTTTTTCGACTAGGTGCCACGACAGTACTGCCGCTAGCAGGGTCAACAAGAATGCTAATAAGGTCGCGGCCAGATTCCCAGGCTGAGCTAAGCCGAAGCTGTTCATTGCAGACTGGAGAACACGCGGCATGAAGTAGTGATAAAGATACAAGCCGTAGGAAATCTTACCTAGATAGCGCAACGGCCACCAGTCAAGCACTACACCGAACCATCCCGTGAAGCCAATTGCACCGCGCCCTACCAACCACGTAAAAACCAGCGATGGACCGAGGTATGCCAGCACCAGTCTGAGCCCTTTTCCACCGTCTGTCATGAACAGCACGGCCTGGATCAACATGATCACGCTTCCGCTAGCAAGCAGCCCGGAAAGAATATTTTGCCTCTTTAGGCGCAGCCCCTCGTCCTGTTCAACATAGGCTAGCAACGCCCCTAAGGCCAAAGAATCGAGACATGAAAACACCAACAAGCCTCCTGCGAGGCGATCTCCGACTGTCTCGATGATCAACGCTTTCCAAAAAATCCCGGTCCCAATGGCCCAAAGGATTACTCGAAAAAGATATTTGTACGGTACGACAAGAATTATAAACGGCCAAATCAGGTAAAATTGTTCCTCGACGGATAGCGTCCAAAGGTGCGCGATAGGAGCGGCAACATCCGGCTCCAAGACAAATAGAACATTAGAAAGATACAAGGCATGCCAAAATATATAGCCCGTGACCGAAGGCAAGCCGATTACGAACAGGATCAAAAGGGTCGAATGGTAGATCGGAAAAATTCGCAGCGGGCGGCGAATATAAAAACGCTTTAGTGCCGTTTGGAAGCGGGACGACCGGGAATAAAGAAGTATGCCCGTGATCAAATACCCGCTCAGGACGAAAAACAGCAAGACGCCCAAAAGACCGATGTAACCAAGCTGAAAAATTTGCCACGAAATAATCTTATGTTGTGGAAAATGCTCGGCCATCACCGCCATAGCGGCGATGGCACGCAGAGCATCGAGTTGCGGTTTATAGGTTAATGGTGATGCTTTCGACATATCCCAACCCAATGAATTCTATAGCAGAGCAGACATCACCAACGGCAAATCGGCCCGACGGCCAACGAATCTCTCCGCCGTGATTTTATCACATTTCTCAAACCGAACTCCGACGATAATTTATTGTGGCGGAGGTCACCAAAAGAAACAGACGAATTAATGACGAAGAACGAAATAGGAAAGAATCACCCACGCATTAGCGCAATGATCTCATCGATAAACCCCGCGTCGTCCAACTCTTTCACCCAGTGCAAATCCCAGAGCGACAGCGGATTCAATCCCGCCGCTTGCGGAAATTCAATCGTTGCGATCTCGTAGGTGTTGGCAATCGCTTGCGGGTTGGGATACGGGCGGACTTTTAAACCGCTGACCACAGAGTCGAAGCGGCCTCGCAGTTCGGCTGGGTTGGACAACTCCATCGCTGTCTTGAGTTCGGCAGCAAGCGCGGCAAACGCCTCATCCGGTCGCAAGGTCAGCCAGACCAGGGCGTGCAGAACCGACTTCACATAAGCGCGCATTGCCTCAGCATTGTTTCGAGAAAACTCAGCCAAGCAAGCCTGAGCAAAATGGCCAACGATGGGAATAGCCGGAACCGGCAGAATTTTTAATCCGGCGTTAAGCGCATCGGGTAAATAGAGCGGCGACATGAAAGCCGCGACGCAATCGCCGCTGACAACTTTTTTCCACTGCCCCCAGCGGCCGACATCTTTGTCGTGCACGACCACGGTCTCGACGTCGCGTTCTAACCCAAGCATGCGCAGCCAGAGCGTCACCGCGTGGGGCTGGCCGTGCGAGCGCACCGCGATCTTTTTGCCGCGGAACTCCTCTATACTCTGAATATTCTGCGGCACGACCAAATCAAGCCCGCCGCCCTTGCTCGGCGCGCAGAAAAAAGTGATTTTCTTGCCCTGCTTCGCTTCGTCGTAAAGATATTCCAAATGCTCGATGATGACGTCTGCGGTACCGTCAAACAGCGCGGCTTCATATTCCTCACCGTCTTTGATGCGGACGATTCGAACGTCGAGATCGTAATACCGCTTGGCCATCTCGCGAATGGCGAAAATCACCGGCGTGCGGTCATCGTCACGGTAGGCAAGGGTTAAACTTTGCATGTTTAAATTCGCGGCTCTTCAGGCTTCTGTGTGAATCACCGCGGAGGCGCGGAGGACGCGGAGTAAAGAGTTTTTGATTAGAAACTACTCCGACCTCTACGAACTCTGTGCCTCTGTGGTGAATACTCTTTCACACTAAACCCGGAAAAACCAAATGCGCTTACTCCTTCGCGTCAAGTCGAGCTTCGCGCCGAGGTTCGATTGCCAACTGCACTCGCGTTGCAAAGCTAATGTCCGGCCGCACTTTCAGCGTCGTGCCGTGGGCAACTTGCACCGTGCCGGTCTTAACGCCGCGCGGCTTTTTCACATAGCGTGCCCTCGTGCAATGCACTGGCGTCGTTCCCGCGTTACGAGCTTTACTGTGATAGGCGGCGACGGCGGCAGCTTGACGCAAGGTTTCTTTGCTCGGCTCTTGATCCTGTTTTGAGCGCAGAATCACATGACTCCCCGGCACGCCGTCGGCATGAAACCACCAGTCGTTTGGCTCCGCCACTTGGGCGCTCAAGTAATCGTTGTCGGCGTCGGATGCCCCGAGCAGCACCGTCCATTCCCCAGGGAGTTGGTAGGCTAGGATGCGCGGTTTAGAATTGCTCACAGCCCGGCGGCCTCATTGCGATAGGGAGTTTATTTGCCGTGCAGCCGCTTGAAGAAGCCTTCTTCCTCCATGCTTTTTAACAGCGACAAATCCAGGAAGTCGCCGGCCTTTTTCCCCTTTAGCTGCGGCAAGGAATGGCTCAAGTCTTCGATGTCGTTTTGCAGCGCCGCTTCCTGGGGAAACGGTCTCGCCGGGATCGTGCCGAGCAGGTAATTCTTGTGCATCGAATCGAGCAGCGCCGGCTCTTCGACCTTGAGATATTTGCGGAAGATGCGCAGCGCCACGTCCTTGTTCGTCCGGCCGATCCATGTCCCCTCGGTCAACGCCATGAGAAATGCCTTGAGCTGGCGCGGACGTTCCTTGACGAGCTGGCGGCTGGTGACGATATCGCTGCCCGTCGTATAAACGCCGGCGTCGTACAAGTCCGCCAGCACGGAAACCTTCGCGCCGCGCAGCCCAAGCTGAAGCAGATTGTCTTCGGTGGCAAGGGTAGCGTCGATTTTTCCTTGCAGCATCATCAAGAGCCGGCGGTCTGATTCGCTGATGCCGGTGGGGATGAGCTGCACGTCTTTGGCCGGGTTCAATCCCAGTTTGGGCAACAACCGGCGCAGTGCATAGTCGGACCCCGCGCCGACTCGGCTGGAACCGATGATTTTTCCTTTCAGTCCCTGGGGCGTGGTGATCGAAGGAATGGCGACCAGCTTGTAAGCGATATGGCCCAGACTGGCGATGATCACCACCGGCGCGCCCCGTGCCGCCGCGCCTACGGCCGACGAGCCCGACGCGGCGATGATGTCAACGCTGCCGCCGAGCAGCGCATTCACCGAGATGATGCCCGAGGCGATGTAAATCAGATTGACGTCGAGGCCGTACTTTTCAAACAGCCCCAAATCCTTGGCGATCCACAGCGGCGCCCTGGTGCCGGACACCGAAGCGTAGGATATCGTGAAACGGTCGAGCTTGTTCTCCTGCGCTTGTGGCGAAATCGGCAGAAGTAATGCCGCAAATATGAAGAGCAGTGCAAAGTTTCGTCGGCGCATTATTAATCTTTCCTCATTCTGAATTCTGCGTTCTGACTTCTCATCCGTCTCGTGTCTCTATCTCTATCATCTTCAGTAATGCTTCCCTTCGTCCAGCGTGCGAATCCCGGCGCGAATCTGCGCCTTCGATTTCACCTTATGCATGTAGAGCAGAAACGGCCAGGCTCGATAGGGATTTTCCAGCCTCGCTTGGTTCCGCCCGCGGCCCTTATCGTCGAGCGGTTTCAACTCAGTGACGCTCATCATGAGCAACTGATCCTGACAAGCGCGCTCGAGCTGGATCGCCGAAATACACGCGCCTTCGATGCCCGGCCCCGTGACTACGATGCCATGGCCGCGTAAGAAGGTCGCGTGATGCGGGCCGAGGTTTGCGACCATTCGCTCTGCGTGCGCCATGCCGTTGATGCCGCGGCTGTCCAGAAACACCGGCACGCCGTCGGAAAATATCCGCGCTTCACGATTGAACGGAATAAGTCCGCTGTCGAGTAATCCGACGAGAATCGAGTAGCGCGCGTGACAGTGAATCACGCTGCCGACATCCGGCCTAGCACGATAGATCGCCGCATGAATGACCGTCTCTGAAGGAATCGGCCCTTTGCCGGCAATCCGTTTCGCGTCGAAGTTGACCGTGCAGATATCCTTCGGGTCGGCGAGCACGCCGGCGAAGCGCGGATTGATCAAGAACGTTTCCGTGCCGGGAATGCGCGCGCTTAAATGGCCGGAACCCGACAACACGCCCTCGCCGGTGATGACTTGCAGGCCGTCAACCAACCTACGCTTCAGATCTTGGATTTGCGTCTGCGAGGCAGCTTTTGGATTTTGGATTTTGGCCATCTGCACCCTCTTATGTAAACGTTTTGAACGGCTTGAACGATTGGAACGTCTGGAACCTCATCCTCTTTTCAACCACTCGCAGTAAAATCGCCACAACGTCTCCGCGCCGCCACCGCTCATGCCGGTGCCGCCTCTGGACATAAACGCCTGCTGATCTTTTTCCGAAATCGACGGCACGTTGCCGAGCGAAGCTGCCTGCAAATTCATGCGCGCCAGCGCGTCGAGCTTGATCGCTTTGATCGTCGCATCTTCCACACTCGTGCCGCACACCACGGCGCCGTGCCCACGCAGCACGCAGATATCGCTGTCGGCCATCACCGCCATCATCTCGTGCACCTGCTCGACTCGATGCAGGGTCAGACTGCTCTGATAGACGGGAATGCCGTTGATCGCCATGCGCATGGCGCGCGGATCGTAACCGCCGAAGATCGGCCTGAGCTCGATGCCGGCCATGCTCGTGAGCACGATCGACGCCGGATGCGCATGCACGATACCGCCCACCTGCGGCCGGACTTTGTAAATTTCGCCGTGGATCACCGACTCATTGGGCGGTTTTAGAATGCCGGTTTTCCGAACCCGCTTACCGTCGAGATCGGCGAGCACGACATCGGATGCTTTGGTGAAGAGCAGCCCGGTTTCTTCCCTGCCGCGGCCGCGGATGAGCATGTTCGCGCCATCGGCGCTCCGCGCGCTCACATGGCCTGTGGTTTCCTTGAACAAGCCGAGTTTGGCGAGGATCTGGCAAGACAGCGCGACCTTTTTGGCGGACGCAGCATCTACCTTAGAATTTTGGAATTTCGATGCTTTGATTTTTCTGCGCACAGGTTTTGGATTTTCGCTTCGCACCAGTCGCCGCTTCACGCTATCGAGTGAACTCTCTACGCCATCGGTTCAGATAGCATGATCTCCATTGCGATACCACAAGCGTGGCCGCTGTGACGCCGGCAAATCAGCGCTGCAAAACGCCTGAAGAATCCTTAGGCGGTTGCAGCTTTTTCACTTGGGCGTGAGCCGAAGCGGCAGGCTGCAGGAGAGACGCTAAAGCCAGCCGGACGACGACGGCAAGGGTCGGAAACATGGCGCGTAACTATCACGGCCCTGCGCAACCGTCAATGAACGCTTTTGTTGACAGCTTGCGGTGGTTCCGATACGAAAAGTACCATGTCAAGCAAAATTTGGCTGCGCGTAAAATTGCCGGAGAAAGAACTGGCGGCTCTTCAAGAAGAATTCTCGTACTGCGAATTTCAACAAAGCGATGACACCGGTCTCGACCCCCAATGGCTGGCACAGGTCGACGGCGTGTTCACTGAAGAAGCCGTGCCCGACGAGCTCGTGCAGCGCATGACGAGTTTGCAATGGCTCCACGTCACGCGCGGCGGCGTGAACGTCTATCTCACGCCGACCGTCAAAGCGCGGCCGATCCATGTTACCGGATCGAAGGGCATCCATGGCACAGTGTTTTCGGAATTCGCCCTCGCCTCGATCTTCATGCTGGCGAAGAAATTGCCGCAGTGCATCGAAGCACAGCGCGAGAAAAAATGGCAGACGCTCCAGCCCATGGAAGTCGAAGGCAAGACCGTCGGCATCGTCGGCCTTGGCACGGTCGGCAACGAGTTGGCGGGCAAAGCTAAAGCGCTCGGCATGCGCGTCATCGCCACTCGGCGAACCGCAACGGCAAAGCCCGATTACGTAGACGAGCTCGGCACGCCGGAGTTCCTGCCGCGCCTGCTCGAACAATCCGACTACGTCGTTCTACTGCTCGCCTCGGTGCCGTCAACCTTCAACATCATTGGCGAAAAGGAACTGCGCTTGATGAAACCGAGCGCCTATTTGATCAATCTCACCGGCGGCCGCGCGCTCGAAGAAAAGCTCCTCGTCCGCGCGCTCAAAGAGAAATGGTTCGCCGGCGCCGTGCTCGACGCCTTTGAGCGCCAGCCGCTGCCGGAAGATTCCGAGCTATGGTGCTTGCCCAACGTTATCATCACGCCGCGCATCGCCGGCATCACCAGCCAGAAGTGGCCCACGGTACTGCCTGTCTTCAAAGAAAACCTGCGCCGCTTCATCGCCGGCGAGCCGCTCAACAATTTAGTCGATAAGAACCTGGGCTACTGAAATTTAGGAATCGTTAAAGGTTCAAGGGTTCAAAGTTCAAGGTCGGAATGCAGATTTTCGGATTGGAGAAGCGCAAAGCGATCGACAGAGTCCCCACATTCTGCCGAAGATCCGATTGAACCTTGAACCCTTGAACTTTGAACCGAGCTAACCGGTTTGAACGGCTTGAACGATTTGAACGCTTGGAACCCATCCCGGGCTCATGTCGTTCGTCTTGTCGGCGCGACCGCGGTGTAGTAGATATAAATCCAACAAATTCGGGAGGGCAAACCTATGGCATCGATCCTTTACGTCGGCAGTGATGAAGGCGTCGTTACTCTAAAGAGCGAAGATGGCCGCAACTGGAAAGAAGAACATCATGGCCTCAAGCAATGGGCAGTGCCGGAAGTCGCGGTGGCGCCCGATGCGCCGAACAAAGTTTACGCCGGCACCCGCGGCGACGGCGTTTGGCTGAGCGAAGATTTCGGCGCCAGTTGGAAAAAACCCTGCTACGGCAAACGCGGACCGGGCAAAGTGCGCTGTCTATCGTTCGATCCGCATGATGCCAACACCCTTTACGCCGGCACCGAACCGATTGACGTCTTCGTTAGCCGAGATGGCGCGAAAAGCTGGGAGCGGCTCGATTCGGTCTGGAACATTCCCTGGGTGTCGACGATTACTTACCCGGTCGCTGTTGTCGAACCGCATGTGCGCGACATCACCATCGATCCGAAAGATACCAAGACCATGTACGTCGCGCTGCAAGTGGGCTACATGATCAAGACCACTGACGGCGGCAAGAACTGGGAGCTACTGAACCAGAATCTCGACTGCGACGTGCACACCATCGTGCTCCATCCCGACGACGGCAACAAGATTTTTATCGCCACTGGCGGCCACGATTGCCGCGCCGGCACGGCGCCAGGACGCGCGCTTTATTCCAGCAGTGACGGCGGCAAGAACTGGGCGCCGATGGCCGCCGAATTCAAAGAAGAATACTCCGTGCCGCTGGCGATCCATCCGACCAAACACAACGTCGTTTATTCTGCGCTCGCCAACGGGCAGCCCGGCGCATGGCGCAAACGTAACGGCGACGCGCAAGCTTTCTTGATTCAATCCACCGACGCCGGCAAAACCTGGAAGAAATTGGACGGCGCGGTGTCGCAAGCGAGCCATAGCTTCGTCGAAAGCTTCGCCTTCGATCCGGCCAACTCCGACCGCATGTACGCGGCGCAGCGCAATGGCGATCTATTCGGCAGCACCGATAGCGGCGACAGCTGGTTCAAACTCAACTTGAATGTGCCCGAGCTTTCCGACTTAAAGGCGGCGCACGCGTGAACGGGAACAAGATTGGAGTGATGGAGTACTGGAGTATTGGGGTAATGAGGTTCTTGTTTTAGACCCATCACTCCAATACTCCATCACTCCGGTACTCCAGTTTCTGCTACATTGGCGACAGATCCAAAACCGGAATCTTTTTTATGGCACACCTAGTCGGCTGCGTGGCGATGTCTCACGCCCCACAATTGCTGCTCGATCCCGATCGCTGGCATCTGCTGCAAGATCGCCGGGGTGAAAATTTACCCGACAAACCTGAGCTGGAGAGCGAAACGCTCGAAGTGAAGTGGACCAAATGGCGCGCCTGCATGAGCGCCATCGATCAGTTGCGGCTAAAAGTCGCAGCGCTCAGGCCCGATGTTTTTATCGTCGTTGGTGACGACCAACATGAAAATCTTATCGATGACAACATGCCGCCGTTTACAATTTTCATGGGCCAGGAAGCCGAGGCGAGCATCAGCCTGCGCTATCTCAATCAGCCGCGCTCGGAGAACCGGACGAAATATCAGATCGACGCCAAACTGGGCGAAGCGCTAGTCACCGGTTTGATGGATAACGGCTTCGATCCGTCGTATTCAAAGAAAACCCGCTACGACGGCGGCCTCGGCCACGCGTTTGCGCGCGTGCTCAAGTTTCTCGTTCCGAAAGCGGACTGCCGGGTGATCCCGGTGATGGTCAACACCTACTATCCGCCGGCGCCGTCGGCGAAACGTTGTCTCCAGTTTGGCCAAGCCTTGGCAACGCTCATCCGCCAATATCCGAGTGACGACCGCGTCGTGATCGCCGCCTCCGGCGGACTGAGCCACAC
>JAERMN010000079.1 GCA_016844625.1 Deltaproteobacteria bacterium | reverse complement strand
GCAGTCGATCCCAACATCCTCAACAAAATTATCTTGCAATACAATCCCGATCTATTTGACGAATCACGTATGGGACGAATGTTGGAACACTATGTTCATATCCTGGAAGCGATGGTGGCGACTCCAAAAGAAAAGATCGACCACGTGAACTTTCTATGCGATTTGGAGGAGAGGCTTGTAAGTGAAATGTCACGGGGTGAACAATCGGCTTTATCCGTAAAGCCCTGCACCCATGAATTGTTCGAAGCGCAAGTCAAACGAACACCGCAATCCGTGGCCGTGATATTTGAACGCGAGAAAGCGACCTATCAAGACCTCAACGTCCGGGCGAATCAGCTGGCCCACTACCTAAGCAGTTTGGGTGTCGGTCGCGAGGCTCCGGTCGCGATTTTTATGGAACCGTCTGTGGAGATGGTCGTAAGTTTACTCGGGGTTCTTAAGGCAGGAGGGCTTTATGTCCCGCTAGACCCGGATTATCCAGCGAAACGTGTTCTCCTAATGCTGGAGGATAGCGCGGCCCCAGTGGTTTTGACTCAAGAAAGATTGCTAAAAAAGCTTCCCTCGAGTAACGCGCGGGTTGTTTGTGTCGACCGGGAATGGCCAATGATCGTAGGCCAGCCGTGTGAAAATCCAAAGCCGGAAATAACGGCAGAAAATCTTGCCTACTTGATTTATACCTCTGGGTCGACGGGCCGGCCCAAGGGGGTTGAGATCTCGCATCGAGCTCTTGTCAATTTACTCACATCGATGGCGAAAGAACCTGGCATGGAACCTGACGACGTTTTGCTTTCGGTGACCCCTTTGTCTTTTGACATTTGCGCCTTGGAAATATTTCTACCGCTTACGGTTGGCGCGCAGGTTGTCCTCCTGCCTCGGTCTATTACCACCGACGGCCAATTATTGCGGGATCGTGTGGACGGCGGTGGTGCGACAATGATGCAGGCGACGCCGATGACATGGCGAATGCTGATCGCAGCAGGTTGGCAAGGAAATGCCCGACTGAAGATTCTTTGCGGTGGGGAAGCATTATCTAAGGAGCTAGCCGACGCACTGCTCGCGCGGGGCGGATTAGTTTATAATCTTTATGGACCGACAGAAACCACGGTTTGGTCAACTGTTTGGCGAGTCGAGCCGGGAGGAGGGTCGATTGTGATCGGTCATCCAATAGACAATACCGAGATCTATGTCTTGGATGCCAACTTACAACCTCTGCCGCTTGGTATTGAAGGGGATCTCTTCATCGGTGGTTTGGGAGTGGCGCGGGGTTACCGAGGCAATCCCTCGCTAACCCAAGAAAAGTTTATTCGCGATCCGTTCACCGGAAAGCCAGCGATGCGGTTATTTAAGACCGGTGATCGAGCGCGTTACTTACCGGATGGAAGTATCGAATACCTTGGGCGCAGTGACTTTCAGGTAAAACTCCGGGGCTACCGGATCGAACTTGGGGAAATCGAGTCAGTATTGACTGAACACCCGGCGATAAGTCAATGCATAGTTGTCGCCAAAGAGGAGGCCGCTGGAGAAAAACAGTTGGTCACCTATGTGGTTCCCGTAGAAAAAAGAAAGATCACACAAGAAGAACTCCAAGGTTACTTAAGAGAAAGACTGCCGAGTTACATGGTGCCAACTAGCTGTGTGGTACTGACCTCTCTGCCATTAACACCCAATGGCAAGGTGGATCGCAACGCCCTTCCCTCCCCAACCCTGCAATCAAAGGACGCCGATCACAAAGTGTTACCGCGTAATCGATTGGAGCTGGAGCTTGTCAAGATTTGGCAGGAACTCCTAGAAGTTACGCCTGTCGGTATCAGAGACAATTTTTTTAACCTAGGAGGACATTCACTGCTGGCGATCCGCTTGATTGCCCAAATCGAAAACCTGACTGGCAAGAACATTCCCGTGGCGACCCTTTTCCGCGCGCCCACCATCGAACAATTAAGTGCCATTCTGCAAGACGAAAATCAGTTACGGTCTTGGTCTAACCTCGTGCCGATTCAAACAGGTGGCTCTAGAACGCCTTTTTTCTTGATTCATGGGGAAAGCAGCAACTTATTCTTGCCCGGTTATTTTGGCAGGGATCAACCTCTCTTTTCACTAGAGCACCAAAGCGAAGACGGTCAAAGAGCCTTATATACGCAAGTTGAAACGATCGCCGCCCACTACCTCGACGAAATCCGCACAGTCCAGTCTCAAGGCCCATATTTACTTGGCGGTTATTCCTTCGGTGGAGTCATCGCCTTCGAAATCGCCCAACAATTACGAAGAAAAAATCAGGAAGTTGGCTTGTTGGCCTTGATCGACACTTTGAGTATAGGACAGCGTCGCTCCAATTCTATTTTTTTGAAATCACGGTTCACTGATGGAGGAAAATTTTTCTCGGGTTACGTCGGCAAGCTTCAACGGTGGTTTGCTAAAAACGCCTGCTTATCGGTACATGAAATACCTATCAGATTACTGGGCGATAGCGCTCGCGTATTCACGAATATCGTCAGCGAAAGATTTCAAAGAATCGGTAAGTGGTTTAAGAGGGCTGTTTGTAAGATCTACACAAAAATGGAGTATCCGATCCCTCCAAAGCTTCGCAGCACTTATATCTTGAATATGTACCGGAAGGCCGCCCAAGCATACCATCCGTATCCATATCCTGGACGGATGATTTATTTCAAATCGCGACATAATTCTGGCGACCCGCGATTGAGTTGGGGAAAGCTTGTGGGGGGCGAATTCAAAGTCTACGACGTTCCAGGAGGTCATTCCGACCTCAGAGACGGCCCCTTCGTCAGCGCGTGGGCTTCTATTTTAAGAAATGAATTGGACGAATCGATGGGAAAAAGCTGTATCGAACCATCTGTAGATTCGCCTGCGCGGCCGTCTGAGAACACTGCTCTCAGACCATCTCAGTTTACGCCCTACCCGCCAACGGAGCTTAACTTGGGGTTGAATTAATCGGCGCTTTCTTCCACGACATTACACCGATGTCTAATGGGTGGCGGTCGCATTCATGCGCAGCATATTACTGCCGGGACCAGCTTCTTCGAAGGGTGCCAACGAGACAATCAACTAAGAGAAGAAACGGCTGCGCGGAGATGGGTCTTGGTGCCGGAGGGGGGACTTGAACCCCCACAGGGTTGCCCCTACCGGATTTTGAGTCCGGCGCGTCTGCCATTCCACCACTCCGGCACGTGAGTTAATATTGATAACGGACCGTGGCGCGGGATTCAAGAGCGCGGCTCATCAGTGCTGAGCGCTGAGCCGGCCGATCTAAAAGAGCAGTTTCCAGCATTCGTTGAGCGATCTCACGCTGACCAGTTGGGGATGCTTGATGTGCTTCAATTGAGCGTGATTGCTTGACGGCAGGATGCAGCGTTCGAAGCCTAATTTGCCGGCTTCTTTGACTCTCGCTTCGGCTTGGGAGATACCGCGGATTTCGCCGGCGAGGCCGACTTCGCCGAAGAAGACCGTTTTCGCGTCGAGAGCTTCTTCCCGGGCGCTCGACGCGATGGCGACAATAATTCCCAAATCGACCGCCGGCTCGTCGACGTTGACGCCGCCGGCGACGTTGACAAAGATATCTTGATCGAAAAGTTTCGCGCCCATCTTTTTTTCCAACACGGCAACTAGTAAGGCGACGCGGTTGTGATCGACGCCGATGGTGGTGCGGCGCGGCACGGCGAGAAATGACCGGCAGACCAGCGCTTGCAATTCCACCAAGATCGGCCGCGTGCCTTCGATACTGCACACCACGGCCGAACCGGGCACTTGCAGCGGCCGCTCCATGAGAAAAATTTCCGACGGATTAGTTACTTCGGCAAGGCCCGCTTCCTTCATTTCAAACACGCCGATCTCGTTGGTCGAGCCGAAACGATTTTTCACGGCGCGGAGAATCCTAAAACTGTGGCCGCGCTCGCCTTCAAAATAGAGAACTGTATCGACCATATGTTCTAGCAGGCGCGGCCCGGCGATGGCGCCGTCCTTGGTGACGTGACCGATCAAAAAAGTCGTCAAGCCGGTTTTTTTCGCTAGCACGATGATCGCGCCGGAAGTTTCCCTTACTTGGGCGATGCTGCCGGGCGCTGATGGAATGGTCGACGAGAACAGGGTTTGGACGGAATCGATCACCAGCAGCCCCGGCTTGATTTTCTTGACGTGGTCGAGAATCCGTTCCAGCGAAGTTTCGCTCAGCACGAGCAGGTTGGGCGCTTCGATGCCGAGCCGTTCGGCGCGCATCTTGATTTGCCGCTGGGATTCTTCGCCGGAGACGTAAAGACAGGTGATGTTTTTCCGGCTTACCGCGGCAACCGCTTGGAGCAATAGCGTCGACTTGCCGATGCCGGGATCGCCCCCGATCAGTATTACCGATCCCGGCACCAGGCCGCCGCCGAGCACGCGGTCGAACTCGCCGATGCCGCACTGAACGCGGCCTTCTTCCGCGGTGTTGATTTCATGGATCGGCGCGGGCTCTTCTTTGCTGCCCAGGCTCAACTCGCCGCGCGGCGATGTGGCTTTTTCAAAGCGCTCCTCGGCGAAAGTGTTCCATTGGTTGCAGTCAGGACATTTGCCGAGCCATTTGGCCGACTGATAGCCGCAACTCTGGCAGGCGTAGACGGATTTCGCTTTGGCCATGCGAGTTCTATAGCAGGAATGTTATGAAAATGGCTAGGTTGATAATTGAACGATTGATGTAATAATTCCTACCCTAATGTCGACCAGCTTCATCGCTTCAGAGTTGCAAAGGATCACAGACGCCGGGCTTTACCGCCGTTTGCGGCGCGTCGAGAGCGATCAGGATTCCACGCTCACGCTCGATGGCCGCGAGGTCATCAATTTATCTTCGAACAATTATCTTGGCATCGCCAATCATCCAGCCTTGGCCGCCGCGGCAAAAGAAGCGATCGATCGCTACGGCTGCGGCTCGGGGGCGTCGCGCTTGATCTCCGGCAACATGGCGCTGCACGAAGAATTAGAAGCGAAGCTCGCCGAGTTCAAAGGCACGCAGGCGGCGCTGGTTTTTAACTCGGGTTATCAAGCCAACACGGGAATTCTTTCGACGCTGGTCGGCGACGGCGACGTGATTTTCAGCGACGCGCTCAATCACGCCAGCATCATCGACGGCTGCCGCTTGTCGCGCGCCAGGACGCAGGTCTACCGCCACTGCGATCTCGGCCAATTGGAGCAGCAATTAAAAGACGCGCCGAGCGGCGCGCGCAAGCTAATCGTCACGGAAACGATCTTCAGCATGGACGGCGACGAAGCGCCGCTTGTCGGCGTTGTTGATTTCGCGGAAAAATTCAACGCCATGGTTATGGTCGATGAAGCACACGCGACGGGCGTGTTCGGCGCCAATGGCGCGGGTGTTGTCGCGAAGCTCGGTTTAGGCGAGCGCGTCGCGATTCAAATGGGCACGCTTGGTAAAGCGCTCGGTGGCTTCGGCGCCTACGTTGCAGGCAGCGCCGCTTTGCGCGATTTGCTAATCAACCGCTGCCGCAGTTTCATTTTCACGACTGCGCTGCCGCCGGCGGTGATGGCGATGGCGCTGGCGGCGATCGATTTGGTTAAGCAAGAACCCGAGCGGCGCGAAGCGTTGTCGGCGAATTGCGGCATGTTAAAAAATGGCTTGATTCAGTTGGGATTCGAACTTGGACAGAGCGAAAGTCCGATTCTTCCACTTATCGTCGGTGACGCAGGGAAGTGCATGAAGTTTTCCGAGCAACTTCTGGCCAACGGTGTCTTCGCTCAAGGAATTCGCCCGCCGACGGTGCCGCCGGGCACATCGCGCGTGAGAATTACCTTGATGGCGACGCATACCGCGGGACAGATCGAGCGCGTGCTGAAAGTGTTCGAGGAAGTTAAAGCACAAGCATGACAACCTTTCACGACAAGCTAAGGCAGCTGGATCATCGCTACCTTTGGCATCCGTTCACGCAGATGCAGGAGTGGCTGGGCGAAGATCCGGTGATCATTAGCCGTGGCGACGGTCACTATTTAATCGACGATCAAGGCCAAAAGTATCTCGACGGCGTGTCATCGCTCTGGTGTAACGTTCACGGTCATCGCAAAAAAGAGCTTGACGACGCGATTAAAGACCAGCTCGATAGGATCGCGCATTCGACTTTTTTGGGCTTAAGCCATGTGCCAGGGATTCAACTGGCGCAGAAGCTGATCGAGATCGCGCCGATTGGCTTGCAGCGGGTGTTTTATTCCGACAGCGGCGCGACGGCGGTCGAGATCGCGCTCAAAATGGCCGTGCAATACTGGCAGCTCAAGGGCGAGGAGAAGCGCACGCAAATCGCCTCGCTGGCGGAGTCTTATCACGGCGATACCGTCGGCTCGATGAGCGTCGGTTACTCTGAAACTTTTCACCGTTTCCACAAGAGCCTGCTGTTTGCGGTGCTAAGAATCACGCCGCCGCACGTGTTTCGCTATTACCGGCAGATGAGTGAAGCCGACGCGCTTTCTGCCGCGATCAAAGAGGCTGATGAGAAGCTCAGCGCGAATAAAAACACAGTTGCGGCTTTTATCATGGAGCCGCTGATGCAAGGCGCTGCCGGGATGTGGTCGCAGCCGGTTGGTTATGTGAGGGCGCTCAGGGAAATTTGCCGGCGAAATAAGATTCTTTTCATTCTCGACGAAGTCGCCACCGGCTTTGGCCGGACGGGGAAAATGTTTGCCTGCGAGCACGACGGCGTGACGCCCGACATTCTCTGCATGGCCAAAGGTATCACCGGTGGTTATTTGCCGCTGGCGGCAACTTTGACTAGCGAAGAAATTTTTTCGGCATTTCTCGGTGACTACAAAGAGTTCAAAACATTTTTTCACGGCCACACTTACACCGGCAATCCGCTTGGTTGTGCCGTGGCCCTCGCCAATCTGGCAATCTTTCACCGCGAAAATGTCATCGAGAACATGCAACCGCGCATCGCGTATCTGCAAAAACGACTCAGCCAAGAATTTCTCGCGCTGCCCCATGTGAGCGATGTGCGTCAGTGGGGTTACATGATTGGCATCGAGTTAGCGCAAGATCGCGCCGGTCGAAAGAACTATGCGCCTGAGAAACGGACGGGGCGTCAAGTTATTCTGGCGGCGCGTCAGCGCGGCGTGATGATTCGCCCGTTGGGCGATGTCGTGATCCTCATGCCGCCGTTGAGTATGGCAGAAAACGAGCTCGCGATCCTTCTCGATATTGTTTTGGACAGTATTCTTACCGTGACGGGGAATTGATGGGTTTAGAAGAGTTGATTGAGATCGAGGATCGAAGATCGAAGATGGAGGATCGATTTTCGATCCTCCGACTGGGAACATTAAATGGGTAGAGGTTTGTTCATTACCGGGACTGACACCGGCGTCGGCAAGACGTTTTTTGCCTGTGGGCTGGCGGTGTTGTTGAAATCGTACGGTTACAAAGTCGGCGTGATGAAGCCGGCGGAAACCGGTTGTATCGAGAAAGATGGACAGTTGTTTCCAGAGGATGCTTGGCGGTTAAAAGACGCATCGGGTTGTGCCGAGCGGATTGAAACCATCTGTCCGTACCGTCTGCCGGAGCCGCTGGCGCCGAGCATCGCGGCGGAGCGCGCCGGCGTGAAGATCGATGTCGATCATCTGCTGGCGGTTTACCGGGAGATCAGCGCCAAGCATGATATTACGCTCGTCGAAGGCGCCGGCGGCTTGATGGTGCCGCTGGTGCCGAGTTTTACCTTCGCGGATTTTGCCCGGGTCGCAAAGTTGCCTTTAATCGTGGTCGCGGCGAATAAACTCGGCGTCATAAATCATCTATTGCTCACACTTGAACATGCGAGCTGCAAAGAACTCAGCATAATGGGTTATGTGCTCAATCAAGTCACTGCTGAATCGTCGCTTGCCGCGGAAACCAACCGGGAGGTGCTTACGGGCATGACCGGGGTTGGTTGCTTGGGTGAGTTGCCGTTTCTTAGCGAAGGCAAGTCCGACGATGGCGAAGTATTGAATTTGTTTGACAGGGAACTCGATCTCAAAACGATCGAGCTGTTGCTTAGGAAGAAATGAAACAGAAAAAATTCGCGGCGATTATTGCGCTGCTTTGCAGTCTGGCGGCAAGCTCGGCTTTGGCGGCGGATAAAGTCATGATTCCCCACAGCAACCGGATCTATGCGTTCAGTCAAACATCGGATGTCGCGCGCGATTCCTACGATTTAATCCTGCCGTTATTCAGTCTCGACGGCGGCACCATCGACAAAACCTACGAGTTCGCCATCGAATCGCGCAAAGCGACGGTGCGAACGGAAAAGCCGGTGCCACTATCACAGGTGCGTGACTTGTCGTTGCTGCGAGAGGTGCAGCAGGAAGTGACGCTGCATTAATCGCTCGGCAATTGCTAGCCAAAAATTTTGCCCAGCTGGCGCAAGTTTTCCAGTGATCTGGAATGTTCGAACACGGGGATTGACTCCCGCCAAGGCGCAAAGTACGCCAAGTTAGGAATCGAAAGTTTGATAATTTTACCAACTATTCTGTTCATTTTTCCCGACCTTTGCGGCCTTGGCGTCCCTTCGACTGCGCTCAGGACATGCTTTGCGGGAGATATTCCGAGTTTCGGTTGCGGCTCTGCCGCGCTCAGATCATCTTCGGTAGTTCTCGGTGCCAAATGTTCTCAATCCAGGCATTCCCAACCAACAGCCTAAAGTGAGTAGCGCGCCGACGGCCGAGCCGAAGAGGAGCGCGCCGGGAGCGCCAAGGAGAGCGGCGACGAAGCCGATCTCGGTGGCGCCAAAACCGTTGGCGCCTTGGGAAAACATGTGGAACACGGCGAAGGCGCGGCCGCGCACTTGATCCGGCGTGAAAAGATGAAACGTGGTCTGGCGCATGACGGCCTGCAGGGAATTGGCCAAGCCGGTGATGGCGAGCAGCACGAGCGACAGCAAAAAATTTGTCGACAGCGCAAAAACTCCGACGGCTCCGGCGTAAGCGAGAAAGGACCAAAGCGCGAGCAGTCCTTTGCTCTTGACGTCGCCGATCACGAGCAGGATGCCCGTGCCGATGACGCCGCCGATGGCGGGCGCCGACGACAACAGGCCGAAACCGGCAGGACCGACGAAAAGAATGTCTTTGGCGAAGACCGGCAGTAGCGGGCGAAAGTAGCCGAAGCCAATGACGACGAAGTCCAAAATCACCATGGCGAAAACCAGCGGCTCGGAGAAGAGAAATTTGAATCCACCGAGCATGCTTGCCAGAGAAAATTTTTCCGGCAGCTTGCCGGCGATGGCTGGGATTTTGAGAGCGATAATCGCGATGACCGCGGGTATGTAGAAAAGCGCATTAAAAAGGTAAGCGTTGCCCGTGCTCATCCACGCCAAGCTGAGACCGCCAAGCATAGGGCCGATGAAGTGCGATGCCTGGGACACTGCCGAGTTGAGCGACACGGCGTTGGTCAGATGAGTTCGTGGCACCAAAAAGGAAATGATAGACATGCGCGTCGGCGTCAGCACGATGTTGACTGTCGATGTCAGCGCCATGCCGAGCTGAATTTGCCAGACTTGAATCAGATCGCTCAGGGTCAAGATGCCGAGCGCGACGGCGACCAGCCAATTCCCCAGTGTCGTAACCAAAATGATTTGCTTACGGTCCATGAAGTCGGCCAGCGCGCCGCCGAAGAGACCGAAGACAAAGATCGGCAAACCTTGGGCGACTCCGGTCATGCCG
>JAERMN010000497.1 GCA_016844625.1 Deltaproteobacteria bacterium | reverse complement strand
ACCGGCCTGGGACTCGCGATCGCGAAAAAGATCGTCGAAATGCACGGCGGTAAAATTTGGGTCGATAGCGAAGTCGGCAAAGGCTCCACCTTTACCTTTACCCTGCCGCTCCGCTGATTTTGGATTTTGGATTGCCGATTTTGGATTAGGGGGAACCGGAAAAATCATGACTCTCGCAAAGGCGCAAAGACGAATAGTGACGGATCGAGGCTCGTTATCCCGAGCGAATGCGAGAGAGCTAAAAGGATTTCTCTCTGCGGTCGAAATGACCAAGCCAAGGATTGACGCGAGAAATGAGTTCCGCCGCGTGGCTTGGATTTTCCGGCAATCCAAAATCCAAAATCGAAAATCCAAAATGGATGGGAGGTGTGTATAGTGGGGGCTAAGCGAATCTTGGCGATCGAAGATCACGAAGAAAATCGGCGGCTGTTGCGCGATTTGTTGACGAGCTTCGGCTATGAGTTGATCGAGGCTGTCACCGGCGAAGAAGGCGTGACGGCGGCGGAAACCGAGCGGCCCGACTTGATTCTGATGGACATCCAGCTGCCCGGCATCGACATCGCGGTGACTTCCTACGCGCTCAGCGGCGATGATGTCAAAGCCTTCGCCGCCGGCTGCGACGCCTACGTAACCAAACCGTTCGATCCAGCGGATCTGCTGGAAAAAATCAAGGGGTATCTGGGGTGATTTTGGATTTTCGATTTTGGATTGGGGGAAAAGATTTTTCCCGCAAAGGCGCAAAGACGCTAAGGTAACAGAAGAATCCGTGAAAGATGAGTTATATTTTTCCTAAACTTTGCGTCTTGGCGTCTTGGCGAGACAAATCCGAAACGGACTAAGAGTATTTCTCGCAAAGGTGCAAAGGTAGGAATGGAGAATGAAATCTGAAAAAAATTCCCCCAACTTAGCGCCTTTGCGCCTTTGCGGGAGATCAATTCGAATCCGACTCCGCAATTGAAATAAAACATGAATGCTCCCGCGAAAATACTAGTCGTCGACGACACCGAGATGAACCGGGACATGCTGTCTACCCTTGTGCAGGCGGATGGCCATAAAGCTTCCCTTGCCGAAAACGGCCGGATCGGCCTGGAGATGCTCAAGGCAGAACCTTTCGACCTTGTCTTGCTCGATGTCATGATGCCGGAGATGAACGGCTATCAGGTGCTGGAACAACTGAAGTCCGATGCCAACTTGCGCGATATCCCGGTTATCGTGCTCTCCGCCCTCGACGAGATCGGCAGCGTGGTGCGCTGCATCGAGCTGGGGGCGGAAGACTACTTGCCCAAACCTTTCGATCCGGTTTTGTTGCGGGCCCGCATCAGCGCCTGCTTGGAAAAGAAACGTCTGCGCGACCAGGAGGTTCAGCTGCGCCGCGAGCTGGCGGAGTGGAACGAAACTCTCGAGGCGCGCGTACAGGAGCAAGTCAAGCAGCTGGAACGATTGGAACGGTTGAAACGATTTTTTTCTCCTCAGCTCGCCGAGTTGATCGTCTCCGGCGACGCCGACGATCCGCTGAAAACCCACCGCCGAGAAATCACCGTGGTCTATTTGGATTTGCGGGGTTTTACCGCTTTTGCGGAAAGCGCCGAGCCCGAAGAGGTCATGGGCGTGCTGCGCGAGTATCACGCGGCAATGGGCGAGCTTATTTTACAATACGAAGCCACCCTGGAGCACTTCGCCGGCGACGGCATGCTGATTTTCTTCAACGATCCGGAGCCGATTCCAAATCCCGCCGAGCAAGCGGTGCGCATGGCCTTGGCGATGCGCGAGCGCGTCAATGAACTGACGGTCAAATGGCGCAAGCTCGGCTACCAGCTCGGTTTCGGTGTCGGCATCGCCCAAGGCTACGCCACCATCGGCGCCATCGGCTTCGAGGGCCGCTGGGAATACGGCGCCATCGGCAGCGTGCCCAATCTCGCCGCGCGTCTGTGCGGCGAGGCCAAGCCGGGAGAGATATTGGTAACCCAGCGCCTCCTCGGCGCCGTCGAAGAATGGGTCGAAGCCGAGGCTGCCGGCGACCTATCTCTCAAGGGTTTTCATCGCCCCGTCGCCGCCTACAATATCCTCCGGCTCAAAGATTAGAGCCAGCGCGAGAAATCAACCTGCTGCCAAGCGGCCACGCTGGGCTAAATCCGAAATCCGAATATCGAAATCCCAAACAAACGGGGCCAAAATAAATCCCAAACTGGGAAAATCCAAAACGTCGAATCCGAAACGGACTTGTTTAGAATTTTGTATTTTGGCCTCATTTGAATTTGTTTCGAATTTCGTGCTTCGGATTTCGTGCTTTCAGGTTTTGATCATTTGAATTTGTTTCGGTCCGCGGGGCCGCTTTCGTGCTTCGGATTTCGTGCTTTCCGCCGCGGCTTTGCGCGAGGCGAGCCATGATTTACCGCAAATAGGGTGTGCGACAAATTTATGGGTAGAAATTTGGCGTCCCGTCGTGTTGCAGCATTATCTGACTGCTTGATTCGCATTCAGACCTAGGAAGAACCCTGGGAGGCTCCAGCAGTTGGTTAGTTCTTGCCACCCACAAATTTGTCGCACACCCCCGCAAATATCTTTGCTTAGGTTTTTTTCACCGGTGTGTTATCATTGGAAGTTACTTCGATGAGCGGAAAAACCATTCCATCCGAGCTGTCACGGGCGCCGTCACTCGCTTCTCGGCTGTTCTTCGTCTTCAACTTCAAACGGCTCAAAGTCTGGCTCTGGTGGCTGGCGCTCTTGGCGATCATTGCCGCCGGCGTCTTTGTCGAGATCCAAACTTCGCTTTTGCAATCTTGGTTTTTCACCAGCACCAACGAGCGTCTCTTCTACAATCTAAAAGATGGCCGTAGCGATGAGATTCTGTTTCCGCGCGCCGCGCCATTCGACGACCGGCGCGGCTATTCGAAGTTGGCAGCGTTCCAGTCGAAACTGGAAGCTCAAGGCTACAAAGTCAGCCAACAAACTCGCCAGTCCGAAACCATGCTGACGTTGCTGGAACGCGGTGTGTCGCCGCCGTACTTGGAACGGCCCAACACTAGCCTTGAAATCATGGGCGCCGATGGGACGCCGCTGTTTCGCTACGCCCAGTCGGACTTTTTGTTTGAAAAACTCGACGGCATCCCGCCGTTGTTGGTAAAGACGTTGCTGTTTCTCGAGAACCGCGATCTCGACCGTCCCGCGACGTCGTGGCAAAACCCGGTGATCGAGTGGGACCGCACTTTCAAAGCGGCACTATTTTATATCGGCGCCAAACTGCACCTTCCCATCGCCGTGCAGGGCGGCAGCACGCTTGCCGTGCAGTTGGAAAAGTTTCGCCATTCGCCCAACGGCCGGACGGACTCTCCGGGCGAAAAATTGAAATTGCGCCAAATCGTCGGCGCCAGCCTCAAAGCCTACCGCGAAGGTCCGAACACGCGCGCCTGGCGCGAGCGCATCATCGTCGATTATCTCAACACCGTGCCGCTGGCGGCGGCGCCGAGCTACGGCGAGATCCATGGTTTGGGCGAAGGCCTCTACGCCTGGTTCGGCATGCCATTGCGCGACGTAGTTACAGCGCTCAGTACGCCGGGAAACAGTCCGGCGAAACTGCGCGCTTTCAAGCACGCGCTCACGTTGCTGATTTCAGTTCGCGCGCCGTCGGTTTATTTGGTCGACGAGCGCGCCTCGCTGGAGGAAAAAGTCGGCCAATTTACCCGGCTCATGGCCCGCGCCGGGATCATCGATTGGGAGTTCGCCGCCGCACTGCAAGAGACACCGATCAAATTCCTCCCGACCGCGCCTTTGCCGCCGCAACCATCATCCGGGAAAAACAAGGCCGCCAACGCGATTCGCAACACCATGACGGAGTCCCTCGGCGTGACCAATCTCTACGATCTCAACCGCCTGCACTTGAGAGTCGACAGCAGCATCGACGTGCCGTTGCAAAAACATATCACGGAATTCTTTGGCCGCTTGGCCGATAAAAAAGTGGTCGACTCGCTCGGTTTGAACGGCGAGCGCATGCTCGAAGACGACGATCCGAGCAAAGTGATCTATTCATTTCTATTGGTCGAGGCGACGCCGGCTGGCAATCTCGTGCGCGTGCAGGCGGATAATTTCGCCGCGCCCTTCGATTTTAACAAAAGCGTCAAGCTTGAGCTCGGCAGCACCGCCAAGTTGCGCACCTTGACTCATTACCTAGAGCTCATCGCCGAGTTGCATAAAGAGTTGTCCGGTATGGACAACGCGGCATTGAAACAGCGGGCACAGTCCGCGCGCGATCCGTTGACCAAATGGGCAGCGGAAACCTTGCTCGAAGAAAAGCCAATCGCGTTGCAACCCTTCCTCGACAAAGCGATGGCGCGCCGTTACTCGGCCAGCCCTCATGAAACTTTCTTCACCGGCGGCGGCGTGCATCATTTCGAGAATTTCGACGACAAAGACGACAGTCAGATTTTTGAATTGCGCGACGCCTTTCGCAACTCGACCAATCTGGTTTTCATCCGCCTGATGCGCGATCTGGCATATTACCAGCGCGCCCGTCTGCCGTATAACTTCGAGGAAGTTCTGAACAATCCGGCCAATGCCGATCGCCAGAAAATGCTCCAGGAAATTGCCGAAGAAGAATCCCGCGCCGCGTTGCGCCGTGCCTATCAGAACTTCGCCAAGCAGCCGCCTGAAGAAATTGTCAAGCGTCTGCTCGGCGCCAAGGGCCACTTCGAGCGCCGTTTGGCGATCTTGTTTTTCGCCTGGCGCATCGGCAGCGACGAGAAAGCGCTTGCCGCCTGGCTAACCAAACACCAAGTGAACAGCGCGGACATTGACGTGGCAAGACTCTTTCGCGCCTTTCACAATCCGCGCCTGACCTTGGTCGACTATGCCTATTTGCTCGGCCTCCATCCGCTCGACCTTTGGTGCGCCAGCGCCTATCGCAACGACGCCAATCTTAGCTGGGAAAAACTCTGGACTGACAGCGGCGAAGCGCGCCGCGTCGGCTCTTCATGGTTACTCAGTAGTCGCGCCCATCGCGCCCAGGATCTGCGCCTGCGCATTCGCATGGAGAAAGACGCTTTCAGCCGCATGGCGCCCTACTGGCAGAGGCTCGGCTTTCCGTTCAAAACTTTGGTGCCGACCTACGCCAGCGCCATCGGCAGCTCTTCCGATCGCCCGGTGGCGCTGGCGGAATTGGTCGGCATCCTGGTCAATGACGGCGTGCGCCGCCCGGCCTCAAGCCTGACCAAAGTCCACTTCGCCGCCGGCACGCCCTACGAAACGGTGCTCGAACCGAGCCAGCCCAAAGGCGAGCAAGTGCTGCCCGCCGAAGTCGCACGCACCGCGCGCCAAGCGATGGCCACCGTCGTCGAACAAGGCACCGCGCGCCGTCTGAACGGCGTGTTCAAATTATCCACCGGCGAAGTCGTCATCGCCGGCGGCAAGACCGGTTCCGGCGACAACCGCTTTGAGACGTTCAATCGCGCCGGCGCCGTCGTCAGCTCGCGAGCGACCAACCGCACGGCTACTTTCGTTTTCTACATCGGCGCGCGCTACTTCGGCGTGATCACCGCCTACGTCCAAGGCCGCGAGGCCGGCAACTATCACTTCACCAGCGGCCTGCCGGTAACGATCGTGAAACTGCTCGCCCCGGCGATCGTCGCCCGGTTGGAAAATAAACCACTGGGGCAACCGACAACACCGCCCGCCGAAGAGACGCCAGCCGATGTGCGCGCACAAACGATCTTATACTCGCCTTCTCGGCGCGCAGCTCGCTAGCAAACTGTCCCGCAGGTCTGTTTGACAAATTTTACGGCAAGTCGGGATTACCTCTCCTCTGAGCGACTGTGTCTTAATGTCATTCTGAGCCGCAGGCGAAGAATCTGCTTTTGCGCTCCTGCCTCGGAAAAAGCGGATCCTTCGCTATCGCTCAGGATGACAGTCTCGGGATTGCGCGCATTGCGACACAGTCTCTTGAAAAAGGGGGAAGCGGAAAATGCGAAGGGGATTTAGTCACCAATTTTTGTCGTGGGAGACTCGCGCCGCGTGAAGTAAATCGCCAACGGACGCGCGCGGCCGTTCAGAAATCTGAAATGTGAAATTTGAGTTTCGTGATTCCGCGCAACGCGGAATCACGTCCCGCGCCGATTGCCGAACAACTGAATATGCAGACGAGGCGTGTAGCTAAAGCCGTACTGCTTGCACAACTCGACAAGCCATTTTGCCTTGCGGTTTAGCTCCTGGTTCGTCGTCCCCTGCGCCATGATCATGACTCGCGCTGGATCGATATCGGGCAATTGATTTAGAACCTCGCCAATCTCTACGAAATCTTCCCTGCGCTCGACGACGAATTTGAGCTGATAGTCGTAAGCCTCGAGAAATTTCTGAATTACAGCAAAATTCAGCCGGCGCCGCTGGTGCATCGCCGCGAACTTTCCTCGCGCCCTTTTCCATGGCGTCGAGTTGGCCAATTTCGGACTCATGGAAATCAGGTCGGCAGAAAGCGGCTTGAAAATCGTCGCCGCGGTTTCAATCGTGATATGCGCGCCGCGTTGTTTGAGTTGTTGGGTAAGCTCGTCAATTTCTAACGCGAGCAGTGGCTCGCCGCCGGTGATGACCACATGGCGAGCGGGATAGTTGCCAACCGCGCCGAGAATTTTCTTGACGCTCCAGTTTTTTCCTTCCGGGTGCCACGACGTGTAGGGCGTGTCGCACCAAACGCAACGCAGATTGCAGCCGGAAGTGCGGATGAAAACCGACGGCACGCCGAGCAGCCGGCCTTCGCCTTGAAT
>JAERMN010000496.1 GCA_016844625.1 Deltaproteobacteria bacterium | reverse complement strand
CCTCCCTGAAATTAGCCGCCGGCAAGATTAATCAGACGTTAGTGCGAATGGCATCGGCCTGTCAAGTTTTACCGGCACGGAACCGCACAGCGAATCTTGACACTCCAATGGTGGCTGAGGCATATGGTTTAGCGGCGGGGGCGAGGGCATAGCGGCTGGCGTTTAGGAGGAGCTTTTCATGAAGAGCGCCTATGGACTAAAAATTCCCGAGCCTGATGCAGAGTTGACTCGGGTCGGGCCGGGAACTCCTTGCGGCGAACTGATGCGCCGCTATTGGCAACCGGTTTGCTTGTCGGCGGATCTCGTCGATCTGCCCAAAGCGGTAAGAATTCTCGGCGAGGATTTAGTCGCTTTTCGCGACGGCCAGGGCCGCGCGGGTTTACTGTTTTACCGCTGTAGTCATCGCGCCACTTCGCTCGAATATGGCCGGGTCGAGGCGCGCGGCCTGCGCTGTTGCTATCACGGCTGGCTCTACGATGTAGAAGGCAACGTGCTGGAGATGCCGCTGGAGCCGCTAAACAATCCCATTCTCAAACATATTCAACATCCTTGCTATCCGGTGCGCGAATTCGCGGGATTGGTGTTCGCCTATCTGGGGCCGCTCGAAAAGATTCCGCAGTTTCCACTCTACGATGTATGGCAAAAGTCCGGCGGTTCGCTCACGGCGCGCATGGGACCGCGGGTCGGCGGTCCGGTTAATTGCAACTGGCTTCAGGCGGAAGAAAACTTAATGGACGCGCTGCACACATTCTGGCTGCACACCCAGCACAGCGGTCCGCAGTTTCCATCGCAGGCTTACGGCATGAACCCTGACGAATTGAAATACGAAGAGACCGACATGGGTATGCGATTTTTGCTCAGACGCAAACTAGCGGACGGCAAATGGTGGGAGCTCATCTGGGAGATGATCATGCCGCTCAACGTTCATCTGGTTTATACCGACGAGCCCAAAACGGAACGGGTGCAGGCCGTGACCTACTGCGTGCCGGTCGACGATACCCATCAACTGGGCGCCAGTATCCGATGGGTTCCTGAGGATGGCCATGATCAAGTCAGCGGGCGTGAAAAACTTTCTCCGGCCGGCCGCCACGACCAGAGCTACGCATACACGCAGCGCCATCCCGACGACAAAGAAGCGGTTGAGGGGCAGGGGCCAATCGCTCTCCATGGGCTGGAGCACCTAGTTACTTCGGACCGCGGCGTCTTGATGTTTAGGGGAATTTTGCGGGCGGCCATCGACGCGGTGCGCTCAGGTAAGGACCCCAAAGGCATCTTGCGCGATAGCGCCAAGGCGAACTTTGTTCGGACCAGCGCCGGCAGCATCGTGCGCGACTAAGAAATTCCATTCACCGCGGAGATGCGGAATTCACAGGGGATGTGACTCCTTCCTCCAATAAACGGGGCATTTCGCCTGCGGGGTATTAACCTCGCAGGCGACCAAAGGGGATGCTCGCCCCCTTTGGATTCCCCATTTGATGGTGCCCGCAGCAGGCTGCGGGGAATATTAGATTCAAACCGCTCGGCGGCGCCGCGGGGAGGTCCCGTAGCAAGCGCCGACAGCACCGTCTGTCCGAGGTGCAAAAATCCTCGCCCGCAGCGGTGCACAAGGGTAGAACCGTCAGCGTTGCCGGCGCGTGCTGGGTTTGTCGAGCGCTTCGCCCCAGCGGCAGAGAAAAGTGGTGATGAAACCTTGCTGGTACGCCGGCTCTACCGCGAGCGGCGCTAGTGCCATCGCGACCGCCAGCGCGATGTGATAGCCGATCGAGTGCGAGGCTTGAGCGCGTCTATACGCCGGATGGGCGCGGTTGACCCAGACGGTGGATTCGGTCAGGCGGCCGAGCTCGATGTCGTCCGAACGATCTTCGAACCGAATATCGAGGCCATAGTGCGCCGGGCGTCGCGTGATCGTCCGGCCTGCGAGTTCGATGGTTTGATCCTGTCTGGGATATTCCGCCGCAGGCTCGTTGACGCTTTCATTCGAGGCGGCTTCGCCGCTGGTTGGTGTTGCATCCGTCGCGGCTTTTTCTTCGCTCTCCGCTAAAGCATTTACTGATGCACTGACGAAGGCGCGGCCATCGCCGTTGCTGCCGCGCACGCCGAGGGGCAATCTTTTCTGTCCGCCGGCGCGCTGTTCAACCAGCGAGCCGAGCAGGGGAAAGTCGACGGCGAGATCTTCCAGCACTTGCACGAGATCGCGCTGCAAAGGGCGCACTTCGCGCGGCGGCGCTTCATCGGATGAAGCGCGCGCATCGCCCCAGGCGGCAAGTTGCTTGCCGACGGCTTCCTGGATCGCTTTACGAAAACCCAGATAGGTCGCACCGCGCGCGCCGGCACGGATAAAATCGCCTTTGTTAAGCGTCAAGCAAGCGGCGAGCTCGGGCACTTCAATTATGCCGCCGACCCGTTCAGGTGCAGTTGGCGTCATGCCGAGCCAATCCCAGCCGCGCCGAATGACTTTGCCATAGGTGCTGATCGCCAAGCCGCGCCGTTCTTCCGCAAGCGGCAAGTCATCCCGAATGAGATAGCCGAGGGCCGAAGGTTTGCGCCGGCGCATCAGACGAATTTCCAACTGCGCGGTTTCGGCAGAGCGCCAATGTTGCTTTTCCAAGGCGCGGCCATTGACCGCGATGGCGATGCCTTTGGGATAATGGCCCAACAGGAAATCGTCGAAATTGGGATCGAGTAGAGGTTGGTAGTGGCGGCGCAGTGTCATTTCCAAGAATCCCGGATCGAGCAGTGGCGAGAGGGCGTTTTGCAAGGTGAGCCGCACGGCGGTGCCGCGCTCGGCAAGTAAACCGAGCGGCGTTATCCATTTCCACGGCGCCCGATGGCGCGACGACATGTGCCAGGAACTAGCGACCTGGGTTTTGCCGCGGCGCGTTTCAGTGAGCACTTCGTTGCATACCAGCAAGCCGAGCTTGATGCCGACGCCGGCAAAGCCGATACCTTCGCCGCGGGTTTTTGTGCTCGACGCGATGTCATGATAGCGCGCCAACTCGCGCCGCTGCATGCCCGAGCCGTTGTCAATAGCGGTTAACGTGCGCAGGGTGGGGTCGGCGTCAAATCCAATCCGCGTCGCCCCCGAGTCGAGGGAGTTGGCCATGATCTCGGTGAGAATAGTTTCCTCGATGGAGCCCGGATAAGCATCGCGCAGGTCTTCGATCAGGTGTTGCAGGTCGACGCGGGTTTCACCCATTGGAAATCCTCATATCGGAGATCGGTTTTACCACGAAGGCCCAGCGCGTCAAAGCCGGGACTGAAGCGGAGAAGAAGATTTACCACAAAGGGCCTAGCGCGGCTACGCCCCACGCGAAATTCGGAATATCTCGCGCAAAGAACGCAAAGGAGAAACGGATTTTTCACCACGAAGATCACGAAGGACACGAAGGTTTTCGTAGGGTGCGCT
>JAERMN010000495.1 GCA_016844625.1 Deltaproteobacteria bacterium | reverse complement strand
GCTTCAGAGAATCGCGCATCCGCACTCGTCAATGAGACGATGGTGTGCCGCTATTCCGAAGAGCATATCGCCGCGCTGCGCCAGCACTACGGCCTCAACGATAAGCAAATCCAATTCTTCACCGTCCATGCCATTGCCGATCAGGAGCACACCGCCATGGCCGCCGAAGTGATCGCCAAACACGCTAACACCGAACATCAGCAGCAACTCGTGCGCGAAGCCGCCAGCCAGATGGTGCGCTTCAAGGTCGCCAAGTTCGAAGGCATCTACAACGCGTATACGTAAGGGAAATGGGGCGATGGAGTACGGGAGTGGTGTCATTCAGAAAACCCAGTACTCCATCGCTCCATTACTCCAACTCACGACGCCCGCGTCCAACACCGGAGTTAACCCATGCCTCTACTAACCCTCGACCTCGGTTGCGGCGACTACGACGTCGTTCGGCCGCTCAAAGACGGCGCGGTGCGTGCCGAAGGGATGGATATCAACTTCATCACCATCAACCGGCCGCCCGAAGTGCACTGGCGCATGGGCGTGCACCAAGAATTCGACGCGGCGGAAATGTCTTTCGGCAGCTTTGTCGCTGGCAAGTCTCGCGGCGATTTTCCCTTCGTTGGCATCCCCGCGTTCGTTTACAGAAAGTTCCGCCACTCGTGCGCCTACGTCAACGTCCACGCTGGCATTGCTAGACCGGAAGACCTCAAAGACAAGCGCGTCGGCGTTCCCGAATGGCAAATGACCGCCACGGTCTGGCTGCGCGGATTTTTGCAGGACGATTACGGAGTGCGGCCGAGCGATGTCCGTTGGTTTACCGGCGGGCTGGAATCGTCAGAGCGCAAAGAAAAAGTCGCGCTCAAGTTACCGCCGGAAATCAAAATCGAAAACATCCCCGCCGGTAAGAATCTCTCGGACATGTTGGTCGCCGGCGAGATCGACGCGCTGCTCAGCGCTCAAGCACCAGCGCCGTACGTCAAGCGCGTGCCACAGGTGCGCCGCTTGTTCGCCAATCCCCGTGAAGTCGAGACCGATCATTTTCACCGCACCGGCATCTTTCCGATCATGCACGTGGTCATCATTCGCCAAGAGTTTTATCAGCGCCACCCCTGGGTCGCGCAAAGCCTCTACAAAGCGCTGCTCGACGCCAAAAACCATTGCATCGCGGCGATATTCAAAAACGACTCGATTCATTCGGTCGTTCCCTGGGCGGCGAACCACGCGGAAGATGTGCAGCAACTCATGGGCGCCGATTTCTGGCCCTACGGCGTCGAAGCCAATCGCAAAACCATCGAGACCTTTCTCCGTTACAGTTTCGAGCAAAGCCTGACGACCAAACAGCTAAAGGCCGAAGAATTATTCCCGCGCGAAACTTTAGAGACTTTCCACGTGTAATCTCTTCGAATCCAAGCTCCACCGCAAAACCGCCGCCGTTGCTCGCTTCGATATCGATCTGTCAGTTTACACCGAGATCAACCCATGTTGCTCCACGCGTCAAGGTCGCAGAGACAGCCGAATCTCAGACTCCCATTCCCAACAAAGAATCGCCTCGCACCAACGGCAGCTTCTCATCGCTTGGTCCTTTGTCTAAGCAATGGACTACTCATAGGTTATTCTAAAAGCCGCTAGTTTCCTTTTACTCCACCCCGTCTGGCACTTCTGACCGATAGACGCCCCGACTCTCGGAGCCGGACTCCACTGCCAGCGTAAGGTAAACCCAAATTTGCGACATTTCACGACAGATCATGATGCCCGGTAATTCCCGTACACCGGCATAGCTCCTGCTTTGACTCTGTGTGTGACGGCCAAACGAAAAACGATGGTGACGGGGACGAAGATGACGTTAGGGAATCTGATTGGTTTGAAATAAGCGAAAGAAGGAGAGATGGAAATGAATCAAACACATTCTGAACTAGGTAAACCGAGTTTCTGGCAGTTGGTATTTTTACAGAGCAAAGTGAACGGCGGGCGTTACACCGGCGAAGAGCTTCCAGGCCGCACTTGGAAATGGCCCAAGGACACCTATCTAAAGCAGCGCTTGCAACGCGCGAGATCGCACCCGTCGCTTGACAACGCAAAACTGAATTAGCCAACCGCGTCCCGCGCTGACTCCTTCAGCACTGCTCCCACGGGATAGCGGTGCCACTGAGCCCCCGTCACGTTCAGTGGCAATCGAGGCCGGGCTTCCCAAAGCCCGGCCTCGCCAATTTCAGCCCGGGCGGTTGTCAAAGACGGTAAATTCTATTTTAGCCCCGCCGAAGACTGCGATAGCTGCTCGACACCGTTGGATGTCCCATTTAACGCTTCCACGCTGTAGTCATTGTGGGCAACAACAAATGAGAGCGGAAATACTACGGCTAGGGATTCACCGGGCTGGCGTTAACCGTGGCGATGCTTTGCGATCGCGACAATTTGCACTACGCTCCCGGCTTGGTCTTTTCCTTGGTTTCCTTCTGCTGGACAGCAGTCTTGGCCTTGGCGCTCGGCGTGGAAGTTTTTGTTATGCTCGGCGGCAATTTTAACCGGCGCACTGAAGTCGCCACCGCTTTGCCATCTTTCTCCAAGTAGAGCACGCGCACTCGGTCACCCACGCCGAGTCGCTCCAATGCGTCTTTGGCGGCGTCTTTGGTCATGAATTTTTTTTCGCCCGCCGTTCCTTTGACGGACACTGCGCCGGCCTTAGTGTCAACGGCGGAAATATTTCCAGTAAACTTCCGCGGCGTCGCCTTTTTGGTCTTTTTAGTGCTCGGCGCTTCAGTCTTTTTTGCCGGCGCGCCCAATGATTCTTTGGCTGCGCGAGTGTCAGCCGCGAAACTGACGGCCGAAACACCAAACATCAAAATTGGCACTAAAAGTAAGCGTCGCATCCATTTCATATTCATAATCGGTAACTCCCAAGTGTTTAGACGTTCCGACTCGCGAAAAACTTCGCGCAACTAACTGAACAGCTCATTCTTCCACTTTTGCATCACTGCCTGGCGCCGTTCGATACTGATCTCAGCCGCTGGGGGAAACCGGTCGCGCCACTCGAAAGGCCGGCAGGCGTCGATAATCATGCGCGAGCTAAAACCCTTTCGTTCGCGTGGAATGATCGGATCGAGCGGCCCGCTCCAACAGCGCCGCAGAATCTCTGTAGAATCCACTGGATCGGCGCGGCTGCACATCGCCCACAGCACATCGTTGATATCGTACGCGTCGATGTCATCGTCGACGACGACGATATAGCGGCCCAGATATGCGGCGCCCTGACATTGACTGGCGACAAGGCCGGCTTGGCGCGCGTGGCCCGGATAGCGTTGGCGGATCGACAACACGGTAAAGAAACGGCGGAAATAGCTGGCCACCGCGGTCACATCCGGCACACCGGCTTTTTCCACTTGGTCGCGAATGTAAGCGGCGCGCAGCAACTCATAACAATGCTCGGC
>JAERMN010000494.1 GCA_016844625.1 Deltaproteobacteria bacterium | reverse complement strand
TCGGCTGCGATCAGCTGGTTTTTTCCACCGACTATCCGCACGGCGATTCGAAATATCCCCACGCCGTCGAAAGCTTTCTCGCAGCGAAATTGTCAGACGACGACAAACGCAAAATCCTTTGGGACAACTGCGCGCGCTTTTACGGCGCGGCGGAATATCAACCGCGAAGAACCGCGACCGAACGTGACCATTATCAGGTCCAACCATAACGAGGAGGAATCATGGAAACCCAAGCCGCGACCCAATCCCTGGCAGAGACGAGCACTGAGAACGCCAAGCAACGATTCATTAGAAAGACGCGCGAACTGTTCGCCAAGGAAACCGACCTCGACAAGCGCTGGAACGCGCTCAGACCGATCCTGGCCGAGCTGTTAGCCGATCCGGACATGATCACCGCGTCGAAGCAATGGCCGGATTGCGTGCCGGCCAATGGCCGCGCGGAAAATCTTCTTTTCTACGAAGACCCCGACTACGGCTTCGCGATTAACGGTCTGACTAAAGGCCAGGCGCGCCAAGGCGTTGCCGCGCGCATCCACGACCACGCCCATATCTACACGCTCTACGGCGTCCTTGACGGCCGGGAACGAGTCGTCCGCTACGACCGCATGGACGACCGCTCCAAACCCAACTACGCACAGATAAAGGAATCGGCCAACGTGCTCTGCGGTCCCGGCGAAATCGATCTCGTGAAACCCTATGAAATCCACACCGAGCTTACCGTCGGCGAGCGCACGGTGGCGGTGATTATTCGCAGCCAAAAAGGCGGCGACTTTAACCAGGGCCGCTACAATCTCGAGACCAATGAATACTTCGAGAGCTTGGGCCCACGGCAAACACCCTGCGAAATGATGCCGAAGTAAGAAGGATTGGCCGCAAAGGACGCAAAAGGAATTTCCACCGCGAAGGCCTGTCCTGAGCATTGTCGAAGGGACACGAAGCATGTCCTGAGCAAAGCCGAAGGGAACACGAAGTTCGCAATATTAATCATCCGACCCCTTCGTGTCCGGAGCCAGTGGTGAGCCCCGTCGAACCATGCCTTCGTGGTGAAACCGACTTTTCGTGGTACTGATTGACTGCAACCGTACACTCAAACTGCCGAAGTGCCGATCGATCGAGAAAGGAAACCGGATATGTCACGAGCTGAACGAGTCCAAGAATCGGCGCCAGCGTTCAAAGCGCTGCTAAACTACCTGGCCAACACAACCGAAACGCCCGAGAGCTACGGCGGCGTGAGCCAATCGGTGGCCGACGAGAAGCGCAAGGGTAAGTACGCAGAGCACATGATGCCGATCTACAACGGTCGCGCCATCGTCGATCAGCTGTCGCTCGATCGCGAGGGGTTTATTCTGGTCAATCATGAGACCAAAATGAAGAACTTCTACGACGAGGCTGAAGTACGTTCGGTCTACTACCAAGAGACCGAGGAGCTAGTGAAGCAAACTTCGGGCGCGAAGCGAGTGCTCGTCTTCGACCACACCCTGCGCTCCGCCGATAGCGCCACCCGCGAAGAAAAGAAAATTAGCGGTCCCGTGCGCAATGCGCACAACGACTATACCGAATGGTCTGGTCCGCAGCGGGTGCGCGATCTTTTGCCGAATGAAGCGGAAGAGTTGCTCAAACATCGCTTCGCGGTGGTGCAAACGTGGCGGCCGATTAACAATCCCGTTCAGCGCGAGCCGCTAGCGATCGCCGACGCGCGCAGTATTGGCGCTAGCGAGTTCATCCCCAGCGCGCGTATTTACCCGGACCGGCGCGGCGAAGTGTATCATTCAACGTACAACCCTGGGCATCGCTGGTACTACTTCCCCAACATGCAGCGCAGCGAAGCGATGGTGTTCAAGACCTTCGACTCGCTGAAAGACGGCCGCGCCCGCTGGACGGCGCACTGTGCCTTCGACGATCCCACCTGCCCGCCTGATGCGCCGCCGCGTGAAAGCATTGAGATGCGAACGATCGCTTTTTTCTAGAGTCCGGTTCCGATCCCTCATAAACAAACAGGCCTGCGTTAACGCAACGCAGGCCTGTTGTTCTCTCAGCGATTGCGACCGGCGCAATCTTCAATCGTCGACCGATCTCAAGACATCTGGAGCCAATCCGATTATTTTTTTCCCTGCTTCTTTCGGGGCCGCTTGCGGCATGTCATGCAGTCTACTTTTGCAGCCATATTACCCTCCGTACCCGACTCTAGTCCCTATCACCTAAACCTTAAATGGCAAACCAGGGGGAGCCGACTTTGCTCTCTCATTCCGGCGTTTTCCTCCGTAGTTTCCAGGGTTTGAAAAAATTATCAGGGGTCAACCTAGCTAGTTACCTTAGCAGGCTTGAAGGAAATTCTTTAAAGCGCCAGCAACCCATTGAAAAATAAAGTAACATTCATACACTTAGGAATCCAAAATAACCGCAAAAATCACTTTCTGGAGATCTCCCTCAACAGCTTGAGCTAGCGATCGGAGCGTTCTTCTAGCGATATTTACTGCCCTTGTCGGGGCACCCTATTGCAGAACCGGCCTTACGCGCGGTGCTAGTTTAGTATGGGTTCATCGCGTGACAATTTTCTGCTCGAAACTGCAGACGCCTTCGAGCCAATTTTTCGTGCTGAAATTGTCAACACTAGCGCGTGAATCGCGCCAGCGCTTGTGTTCTACCGAGGACATCCGGTAGATTAATCTACAGCGAACCCAACAGGAGGTTAGAGATGGAAAAGATTACCAAGATCACGATTGTCGACACGGAAAAAGAAGCGCAATGGGGCAAACCGACCGGCCGCAATTACGCGCGCCCGACCCAAACCGACCGGCTGCACATCGCGCTCAACAGTTACGAGCCGGGGGTCAACGATGAACTCCACTGCCATCCCGGTTCCGATCACACCTTCTTCGTGGTCCAGGGCGAGTGCACGATGAAGGGCCTCAAAGATGGCGAAGAGTATCGTCTGAAGCAACATCAAGCCGTCCACGTTCCTCCCGGTTTTTTCTATCAATTGAACAACACCGGCACCGAACGCTTGATCCTTTACCAGGTGAGCACCGAGCCGCTTAAGAAACCAAAAATCGGCAAAGTGATCTACGGCGTTCATACCGGCCTCAAAGAGCACCTGCTAAATCCGGTACAAACTAATGATGCAAAAGCCGAGCAGCGCCTATGACTTTCGCCAACGTGCTCGACTGGTGCCGAAATAACCGCGCCGACGTGCGCGGCGTTTACCGCGGTAAAGATGTGTCGATATCGCACAAGGATAAGGAACTCCCCGGCGTGCTCCCGTCCATCAGCGAGATTTTTCACTGGGACGTCGACATGCCCGACTTGAATCACTATGTCAGCAGCTCCGACTTCGAGCGCATCGTGACCGGCAGGCTCACCATCGAAGGTTTTAAAAGCACCCTGCGCGGGCGCGAATAGATTTCTAAACCGCGAGTGAGCGCAGCCGAA
>JAERMN010000493.1 GCA_016844625.1 Deltaproteobacteria bacterium | reverse complement strand
ATGCTCGACCAGCGCCGGCAGATCTTCGAGCCGCTTGCGCAGCGGCGGGATGTCGATCTCGAAGACACAGAGCCGATAGTAGAGATCTTCGCGGAAGCGGCTGGCTTCGACCTCCGCTTTCAAATCGCGGTTGGACGCAGCGAGAATGCGCACATTCACTTTCACCGGCGTCGTCGAACCCACCGCCAACACGGTTTTCTCCTCCAGCACGCGCAACATTTTGGGCTGCAAGCTCAGCGGCATCTCGCCGATCTCATCGAGAAAAATCGTGCCGCCGCGGGCGCGTTGGAACAAACCCTCCTGCGAGTTCACCGCGCCGGTAAACGAGCCTTTCATGTGGCCGAACAACTGGCTCTCCAAAAGATTTTCCGGGATTGCGCTACAGTTTACCGGCAAGAACACATTGTCCTTGCCCAAGCTGTTTGCGTGAATGGTTCTGGCGACCACTTCTTTGCCGACGCCGCTCTCGCCGCTGATCAAGACGGTGGTCGGCGTCGGCGCCACTTTCATGATCATCTTGACGATTTCCTGCATCGCCGGACTTCGCCCCAGCGGACGGTCCGGCGCGAAATGACCGCTGACTTCGCGCCTGAGCAACTGGTTCTCCCAAGCCATCTGCCGGTGGCTCATTAGGTTTTGAATCTTGCGCAGCACCTCCGCGAAGACCAGCGGCTTTAAGAGATAGTCTTGAGCGCCGGCGCGAATCGCCTCGATGGCGGTCTCCACCGATGCATGGGCGGTCATAAGCACGACCAAAGTTTGCGGCGAAAACTCACTGACATGCTTCAACACCGCGAGGCCGTCCGCTCCCGGCATCATCAGATCGGTCAACACGACATCGAGATCGAGTTGATTGATCTTGGCAATCCCTTCATTGCCATCCGCCGCTTCGTGAACATCGTAGCCCTCGCCGCGTAATAGCTCGACGAGACTTTGCCGAGCGCTCTCTTGGTCCTCGACAACAAGTATGGTGCCGTTTGAGCTCATGTATTTATTATTATTTCCCACAAGCGCGAAATCGCCATCACCTTTTCTCATCGATGCAAAGAAAAGGGCGTGAACTCGTAATTTCCTTTCATGTTTTCTCGAAGGAGCAATTCGTAGGCCACGGCAGTTCGCTAGGATCGCCATCAGCTTACCGGCAAGTTGATAGAAAATGTCGTGCCTTTACCTGGTTCACTGTGGTAAGTGACGCTGCCGCCATGGACCGCGATAATCTGGCGCACGATCGTCATGCCGATGCCTGTGCCGAACGACTTGGTCGTAAAGAACGGCTCGAAGATATCGACCTCGGGTGGAATGCCCGCACCCGTGTCTGAGACATCCAGAGTCACGGCAGCAGTCGTCGCCGACCCCCGAAACAACAATTTCCCCCCAGTGGGCATGGCCTCGACGGCGTTCTTGGCGAGATTCAGAATCACCTGTTTCATCTTATCGACGTCGACGCTAATCGGCGGCAGATCGGCTGAAAACATCGACTCCACCTTGACTCCGTGCTCGGCATAACGCGGCAACTCGATCTCGATCGCCTCGCCGACCAGGGCGGCGAGGCTGGTGAGTTGGAAATTGTAGCTTTCTTTACGCGACAAAGAACGAAAATCCTGCAGCAAGGAATTGAGACGAGAAACCTCGCTCTTCAATCGCGTCAACGTCGCGGCAACCTGCTCGTCTTGCGTTGGCGATTGTCTTCTTAACCGCTGTTCCAAGAGCTGGATCGTCAACGACATGCCGTTCAGCGGATTGCCGAGCTCGTGGCCGAACTTGGCCGCCATCGTGCCGATGGTGGCGAGCCGTTCGTTCTCCACGGCTTGTTGTTGCAGCTTCACTTTTTCCGAAATGTCCCGGATAAATGCCGCGTAATTTACCTCTTCGCCCGAGGCAATTTGCGTCACCGAAAGCTCGATGGGAAAAGTCTCGCCGCTCTTGCGCCGCGCGCTGAGCGTGCGGATGCGGCCGATGGCGCGCGCCTCGCCAGTGCTTTCATAGCGCGCGATGTAGCCGTCATGTTCATGCGCGTAGGGTTCGGCCATAAGCATATTAACTTTTTTCCCTGCGACTTCCGCTCTGGTATAGCCGAAGACCCGCTCCGCCGCCGCATTGAACATGACGATCTGCGCCCGGCGGTTGATCGAGATGACCGCGTCTTGGGTGGTTTCGATCAGGCTGTGCAGCGAGCGCTCCGCCTTTCGCTGCTCGGTGAGATCGCGCATGATCACCTGCACCGCCCGGCCTCCTTCCCAAACCAGCGGCGCCCCGACGGTCTCGACGTAGATTGGCGAACCGTCCAAACGCACTCTGCGTTGAATACTCGGTTGGTTTGACGTGCCAGACGCCAACGCTTGCTGGTGACGTTTCTCTACCTCCGCTCTTTCATCTGCATGAACCAAATCAAACGGTGAACGGCCCAGGAGATCATGCAATGACTTCGCGCCGAACAATCGTAGCGCCGCATTGTTGGCGTAAACGATCTGCTCATTTAAATTGACCAGCACCGCGTCAGGGTTGAGCTCAACGAGAGAGCGGTAGCGCTCCTCAGCCGCTCTGAGTTGGGTCTCGATTGTGTTTCGGTGCGATAGTTCAGCTTGGAGCGCGCCTGTGCGCTCCTGAACTCGGGCGTTCAGGCGCGCGTCGCGAAAAGCTAACAGATAGGCGATAACGTTCAGCAACAGTACGCTCGCCATGGCGCCAATATCGAATACCCGCAGATCACGGCGAATCGCGCCGTTCCATCCCATGATGGGAATAGCGGCAAGCTCCCAATGGCCATCGGGTAGATCGACGCGATGGATCACCGGATCAGAATTAAAAACCGTCGGCGCTCCGAAAAAGACCCGGCCGCGGGCGTCTCTCAGAGCCAATTGCAAGTTCTTTTGTGAGGTAATCCCCGCCTCTGCCAGAATCGGCGGAATGTCGATTGCGACATTGATCAAACCCCAGAGACTATCATCGCGATGAATCGCCAGGCGCGCCACGGCGCCAAAGCCACCGACCACTAATTCAAAAGGTCCGCTGACCATCATTTTGCGCGTCTTTATGGCCCGTGCGACTTCTTCGCGAACCTCGACGCGGGAATCGTTGAGAAGCTCGCGACCGACAATAGCTTCGTTGCCCGCCCGCGGAAAAACAAAGCGCACTACGCCACCTGGCGCGACGTTTAGGTTGCGAATACCAGCGACACCTTCGCTTAACTGGCGCGCAAAAGTTTCGAAGTTGGCGCTAAGCTCGGCCATCGACACGTGGCTAGTGACCCAAGCCCGAAGCCCATAAATCAAATCGAAACGGCGGCGTAAATCGATCGTCAGCGCGTTACCGTACGGGTCGAACGATAAGCGCGATCAGCGCCGCAGCGAAGGCCTTACGCCGCGGGCCAACGAAAAATTTCGCACTGAGACTATCATTAGCTACGATCGAATCCACCACGCAGCCTTTTTCTCACTGTTGAAAAACGAATACAAACGCACGCACGATTTGGCTGCGCTACGCCGCGTGATCACCAAGCGCGGCAGAGTCGCAACCGAAACTCGGAATATCTCCCGCAAAGCATGTCCTGAGCTAAGTCGAAGGGACGCCAAGGCCGCAAAGGTGACGGGACAAGGCCCGTCATACCGAGCGAGTGCGAGGGATCTAAGAAAGAGTTCTCCCTTCGGTCGAAATGACACTTCTTCCGAACTTGGCGTACTTTGCGCCTTGGCGCGAGTCAATCCCTGCGTTCGAGTATTTCAGGTCACCCGAACATTTGCGTGAGTCGCGAAAATTTTCAACGATAATAATACACAAGACGTTGGCTTCAGCCCTGGCCGATCAGCGTCCGCCGTGACAGTAAACACAAGCGCCGGTGACTGGCCCCGCAAGCAGGAAGTTTGGCGGCTCGCGCTCGATGGCTTCACGGGC
>JAERMN010000492.1 GCA_016844625.1 Deltaproteobacteria bacterium | reverse complement strand
TGCACACGGTAGAATCGCAGAATAAGGGGATCGGTTCTGACATAGGCCGTGATCTCCTCGAAACCAGCGCCGAACCACCATACCACGCCCCAGCAAAACAGCGCCGTGGCGACGGAGGCTACCTCTGGGCTCAAACGGTGGCGCTGCGGTTTGAGATACCAGGCCGAAAAAAGCCCCGCCACGCTGATCATGACGCAACCGAGATAAAAGCTGTTGAATACCGGCGCTGCGCCGCGCGGTTGCCCTGCGCTGAAGAAAAACGCCACGCCTGCGGCGAACTGCAAAAAGATGCCGAAACCGCGTGCCAGGATTTTTTCTTGGCGCACGGCGATCCAAACGATCGCGGCGCCTTCCAACGCCCAAGCCGCGGCGGTCCAGCGGCCATCGAGCGCCAGCGGGATCGCCAACGTGCCGAAAACAACCCCTAGCGCCAGGAACGATTCGGCCAGCAAGCGTATATTCTCGCTCAACCGCGCCAACAAAACTTTCGCTAACAACAAATAAAAACCGCTCAGCGCCAGCGCGCTATACGCGGTGGCATATTCAGTCTCATGGACGAGCGCGCTTTGCAGACCGAAAGCGACCAGGGGCACGCCAAATACCAGCGTGCCGTCAACCGGACTTTTGATGCTGGTGTCTTGGCGCAGCGCGAAGAGCACGGCGATGGCGACGTAAAAGAGCAAGAAGAGAATTAGAAACGGTTCCGTGCTGGCGAAATATTCAGCGCGGTAGTAACGCTCGCCCCACACCAGGCCGATGATGAAAGTGAAGGCGAAGCCGAGCAGGTTGAGCGAGCGCCACGCCTTGAACCACGCGATAATGAGAATGCCGAGGTTGAGCAGCGCGTAGAAACTGAACAGCGCCACATGGCTGCCGGCGCCGGTGGAGGCGAGAATCGGCGCGAGAAAACCACCGCTGACGGCCATCGCGGCGAGCGAACGGGAATCCTGCAGCACCGCGAGCATGGCCGAGAAGACCGCCATCGCGGTGAGCAGGGCAAAGACTAAACCGGCGGGTAACAACTGAAACAGCCTGAAGGCGGTGAACACGGTGAGATAAAGCACGCCGACGGCGCCGCCTTGGATTATCAGCGCATAACCGGGGCGCGCCGAGCGCAGGTGCCAACCGATCATGAGCATGACGATGGCGCTCAGGGCAACGGCGATAAACCGCGCCTGGATGGGAATCTCGATATGATCGGAGGCGTATTTGAGCAAAAACGCGACGCCGAAGAACAACACGATCACGCCGAAGCGCACCAGCGCGTTGCCGCCAAAAAAGAAATCCCAGAGCGCCGGCGGTTGCGGCGGCGTGCGGGGTGGGGCGCTGTGCGGCAAGGCTGGTTCGGGCGTCAATCGAGGTTCCGGAACCCTTTCGGTTGGGGGTTGAACCGACGACGGCGCGGCAGGCGTGCTCTCCAGAGGTGCATCCGGCGCAATCGGTGTTTCGAAAGTTGGCGACGGTGGCGGTACGCTGCTAAGCGGTTCGGCTGTTGCTAGGTTACGTTCCTCCGCAAATGGTGCTTGGTCGCCTCGCCCCGCCACTCGCAGCGCGTTTTCTAACGATATGACGCGCTCTTGCAAATGGCGAACCGCCGCTTCAAGTGCAGCGAGCTTGCCGATATCGATGTTACTCATCGCTACCTCCGATCTCTTGCAGATGGCGAACCGCCGCTTCAAGTGCAGCGAGTCGGCCATCGCCAGGGCCCTTCTGTTTCTCAGACAGCGACCCGCCGATGGCGGCGCCGGCCGTGGCGCCGACAATTGCACCGAAACCGCCGCCGATCGCGCCGATGATCCCACCGATGATCAACCCGAGAGACCACATGACTCACCTCCACAGTCCGTCGCTGTTGATCTGACTATGAGCTGGCGCCATTCGCCAGCAACTTTGCGACAGAATAGCAGAGATCGAGCTTGGGCAGGTAGCCGATTGATGAGAAGGAAGAATACCACCCAAGGTGAAGCCTCTCGCCTTGGGTCATTCGTCAGCGCTAGCATTCGTAGCGCGTTCAGGGATGGTTTAAATTCCTCGTCTCGAGGTGAAGCGAGGGTCCGTCATGCCGCCCCTTCGACATTGCTCAGGATAAACTCCAGCCGGCATCCAGTTATAGTCTTAGCAATTTCACTAGCGCTCGCGAAATGCCCTGGATTCCGGCGTCCGTCGGAATGACGGCGCGCGGCAGTCAATACTGTCATCCCGAACAGATGTGAGGGATCTACCTCGAAACGGAGAACATGATTCACCACGAAGGACACGAAGAGCACGAAGTTTGGAATTCTTTGTTATCCGAACCCTTCGTGTCCTTTGTGACCTTCGTGGTGCAAACATCCGTTTTGTTGCACGCCGAAATTTCGCTCATCACTACAATCGCACGCATTACGCGTCCCTCCGTCATTCCCGTGAAAACGGGAATCCAGGTTTCCTCAACGCAGCACCAAAATAAACCTGGATTCCGGCACGCGCCGGAATGACGGAAGGGCGACCGTCTACTGATCTACAAGTTCCGAAGCCCTACGCTTAGAGCGAAGGAATGTTCAGTTGAGCGTCACGTAGCGCTCCAAGCGCGCCACTTCTTTTTTGTCGACGTACTTGCCGATCTCTTTGCGAAACTGTTCGAGATTCGTGTAAGGCCGGTACTCTTTGAACTCGCGCAGCATGCGCTTGCCCGTGCCGGGGATGCTGAGAATATCTTCGTCGCTGGCGCCATTGAGACCCACCGGCACGAACACATACTGTTCCAAGCGCGCCACTTCTTTTACGTCGACAGACCTGCCGATCTCTTTGCGAAACTGCGCCATGGTTTTGTACGGACGATATTCGCGAAACTCGCGCGGCATGCGGTTGCCGACACCGGGGATCATGAGAATCTCTTCCTGGCTTGCGGTATTGAGATTGATCTGCACGAACATCTTGCCGTAGAGCTCGGCCAACTGCTCTTTGCTCAGCGATTTCGCCAGGAGCGTGTTCAAATCGGCCATCTGCAAAAACGGCCGCTGTTCCAGAATACTTTTCACGATCGCTGCGTTCATATGCGGCAGGGCCAACAACTCTTTCTCGCTCGCCAGATCGGGATTGACCAACTGCGATTGCCCGACTTGGCTTTCACCGACATTGGCAACGCTAAGAGCGAGCACGACGGCGCCCACGAGTGTGAGTAATGTGATTTTCTTCCGAACCATTTTATTCTCCTTTTTTATCCGACCGGCCGAGTGCCGGGTGTTTGTACGTGTAGACCAATCCCAATAATCCGAGCTGAACCATCGCGCCCGGCGCCAACAATGGCGGCGCTTTGCCGCGAATCGCTTCCCAAAAGAGCGCCATGCCGCTCAATGTCGGATTAGACTCGAGCTTGAACTCCGCGCTGCCCTGAAAGTGAAAGTAAACTCCGACTAAGCCGCTGACCACGAATGCGAGCATCAGCCAGCGCAACG
>JAERMN010000491.1 GCA_016844625.1 Deltaproteobacteria bacterium | reverse complement strand
GTGTGCCACAGCGACGTGCATATCCGCGACGGCTACTTCGATCTCGGCGGCGGTAAGCGTTTGCCCATGAGCGAGCGCGGCATGAAGCCGCCGGTGACGTTGGGGCATGAACCGTTCGGGACTGTTATTGCCGCTGGGCCTGACGCGGGTGACGCGCCAATCGGCGCCGATCGTTTGATTTTCCCCTGGATCGGCTGCGGCGCCTGCGTGCGCTGCCAAGAAGGATTGGCTAACTACTGTATGGCGCCGAACATGATCGGCATCCAGCGCCCTGGCGGCTACGCCGATCATCTGATCGTGCCCCATCCGCGTTATTTGATTGACGCCAGCGGTATCGATCCGGTGTGGGCGGCGACATTATCTTGCTCCGGTCTGTCAACCTATTCGGCGGTGTCGAAACTAAAGCCGATTCCGCGCGACGAATGGGTCGTCGTGATGGGTGCTGGCGGATTGGGCTTGTCTGCGATTGGCATGCTGCGCGCACTGGGTCACGAACGAATCATTTCGGTCGACATGGACGCGACGAAATTGCCGGCGGCCGAAGCCGCGGGCGCGGCCGCGCTGTTGAACAGTCGTGACGGCGACGTGGCGCAAAGGCTCAAGCAATTAACCGGCGGCGCGCTTTACGGCGCGGTCGATTTTGTCGGCGCCAGTGAAACCGCGAATCTAGCGCTAAGCGCGCTGCGCAAAGGCGGCAAGCTGATCCTGGTGGGATTGTTTGGCGGCGAGATTCTATTGTCGATTGCCAGCTCAATTTTACGCGCGATCACAGTTCAAGGTTCGCATCTTGGCAGTGTCGCGGAATTGAAAGAAGTGGTTGCGCTCGCCCGCGAGGGAAAGATCAAGCCGATCCCGATCCAGACGCGGCCGTTGGCGGAGGTGAGCCGGACGTTGGATGCGTTGAAGGCAGGGAGCGTGGTCGGCAGAGTCGTGGCGGAAGTTTAACGACCAAGGTCGGGAATTTATCGGTCGGATGCGACCTGTCCGCCCAATTCTTACTCCGCTCGGATAAAACGAATCGTAGGACAACATGATTGACAGCCGCAAAACAAATTCCTGGCTCCTCATCACCCTCGCTGCCGCGGCGATGCTCATGATCACCATGGGGGCGCGGCAGGCGCAGGGGCTGTTCGTGTTTCCGATCAGCGGGTCGACGGGTGTGAGCATTGTCACGATCAGCTTCGCGATGGCTGTGGGGCAGTTTATGTGGGGGTTGGCGCAGCCGGTTGCCGGGGCATGCGCGGATCGATTTGGTTTTGCGCCGGTGCTGATTGGCGGTGTGTTGCTGCTTGCCGTCGGCACGGCGCTGACACCGTTTTTTACCACTAGCTCTGGCTTCGTCGTTACCATCGGCATTCTGTCCGCCATGGGTTCCGGCGCCGGGAGTTTTTCGGTTATGATCGGCGCCCTGGCGCGGCGCTTGGCGCCAAGCGAGCGAGCTACGGCGTCAGGCCTGATCACTGGCGGTGGGTCGTTTGGCCAATTTCTCTTTGCGCCGATTATACAGAAGATGATTTCACTCTGGGGCTGGACGGGCGCCATGTGGTCGCTCAGTGCGATCACGCTGTTGGCTTTGCCACTGGTGAAATCGATAGCCGGACCTGCGGGCCATGGCGGCGCGCTCGCCAGCACCTCTCGCGACGGCGGCATGCGGGCGGCGCTGCGCACGGCCTTGGGCAATTCCAGTTACTGGTTGCTGCACGGCAGTTTTCTCACCTGCGGTTTTCACATCGCCTTTCTCATCACGCACCTGCCGGGAGAAGTCGATCTATGTGGTTTGCCGGCTTCGGTGGCGAGTTGGTCGCTGGCGATCATTGGTCTAGCGAATATCGCCGGCAGTTTTACCGCCGGCTGGCTGCTCAATCATATTCGCGGCAAGTACATACTGTTCGGCATGTACGGCTCGCGCACGCTACTCATTCTCCTCTATCTTGCTGCGCCGAAGACCGAGTGGACGTTTTATCTCATGGCTCTCGGGTTGGGATTCTCTTGGCTCGGCACCGCGCCGCCAACCGCCGGCGTGGTGGGGAAACTGTTCGGCATCCGTTATCTCGCCACGCTTTACGGATTGACCATGCTGTCGCATCAGATCGGCGGTTTTTTCGGCGCCTGGTTGGGCGGTTTGACGTTTAGTTATTACGGCAACTATCTCTGGATGTGGTACGCTGACGCACTGTTTGCGGCGATCGCGGCGTTGTTGAATCTGCCGATCCGCGAACCGTGGCTCGAACCCAGGGCGGTGCCGGCGTAGGAGGATAATTCGCTGCACGATGATTTTCCGCTTGGAAAATTCGTTGAGATGGGGCAACAGTAAGGCACGAGGGTTCGGCAATGGATCCGGTGTTTTGCTCGAAAGTAGATCTCTGGCCGGTTCTGGTGCTAGTTGGTGGTCCCGTTTTAGTGCTTGAAATTTTATTAGACGGTAGCGGGGTCAATGAGCACTACGCAAACCTAGTGGCCGTGCTGATCGTCGCTGTCGTATTGGGCATTTTTCTTTGGCTCTACTTGAGCACTCGTTACACGCTCACTGCGGAGTTCTTGTTGGTTAAGTCCGGGCCGTTTTGTGGTCGATCCTGCTCAACGACATAACCACCACAGAGCCGAGGCGTAATCCTTTTTCGAGCCCGGCGCTGTCATTGGACCGACTCCTGTTCCGTTAAGGCGGCGGCGCCAAACTGATGATCAAGGCCAAAGGCGAATTCATTCGCACGACCCTGGCCGCTGCAGCGTTGTGCAGGGTGTGCACCGCGATGATTCGAATTGCCCAGGGCGGCAGTGGCGCAACCAAATAACCAAGAATACTTTCACCACAAAGGACACGAAGAGCACGAAGTTTGGAAATTAATCGTCCGAACTTTTCGTGTCCTGCGTGATCTTGGTGGCGCGATCGGATTTTCTCACCGAGTACGACAACGGTGAATCGCTGGTCGCGAAAATCTGCGTGAGCCGCGAAAACTTTCGCCACGGTCATACGCAATGCTTTACCTCGACGATTGAGAACCGCCGCGTCTTGTGCCTATAAATAGGTGTGCCCTTTACTACACTCGGACTCTCAGCCAAAGTTTTGGAAGGCGTACGTGCTGCCGGTTACACCGATCCCACGCCTATACAGCTACGCGCGATCCCGCTGATCCTCGAAGGCCGCGATATTATCGGCTCGGCGCAGACCGGCACGGGCAAAACCGCTGCCTTCGCGCTGCCGCTGATTTCGCGCTTGGGCCAACGCGGCAAACTGCGCGTGCTCGTGCTCGAACCGACGCGCGAGCTGGCGGCGCAAGTTGAAACCGCGAACCGGGTACGGCAAGCAAGATCAGGCATTGCGCCACGGCGTGGATATTTTAGTCGCGACACCGGGCCGCTTGCTCGACCAGATACAGCGAAAAATGGTCAAGTTGAGCGATATCGAGATTCTCGTCCTCGACGAAGCGGACCGGATGTTGGACATGGGCTTCATGCCCGACGTGCGGCGGATCGTCGAGCGCTGCCCAAAGACGCGCCAAACGATGCTATTCTCGGCAACCGTGCCGCCGGAGATCGAACAACTGTGCAAATGGGCGCTGCGCAATCCGCAATCCATCGAGATCGGCCAGCGCCGCATGCCCGCTGAGACCGTCACCCATGCGTTATATCCAGTCGATGTCGGTCAAAAGCAAGGGTTGCTCGAAGAACTCTTGCGGCGCACCGATTATGATCAAGTTTTGATTTTTTGCCGCACCAAGAATGGCGCCGACCGAGTCGCGCGCCATTTGCACAATCAGGGCCACTCGGTCGCCGTGCTTCATTCCAATCGTACACAACGCGAGCGCGAGCAGGCGCTCAACGGGTTTCGCAACGGCCGCTATGAAGTGATGGTCGCTACCGATATCGCCGCGCGCGGCATCGATGTCCAGCAGATCAGCCACGTGATCAATTTCGACGTGCCGCATCATCCGGAAGATTATGTCCACCGCATCGGCCGCACCGGCCGCGCCCAGAGCGTCGGCGACGCGTTTACGATCATGTTTCAACTACGCCTATTGCCGACTTCTCGACCCCAATCCTAAACCGACCTTCGGTAGCCGCGCCGGCAGACAGCGCTCCTACGGCCCCGGTCGGGGACGGTGGTAGATCCGCTCGATTTTCAACTGTCATGCCGGAGAAAATCGGCATCCAGGTGACGGACTGTGTCCGTCATACCGTTGAAGAACGGTATCCAGGTTTGTAATGAGTGGGGTTGGGCTTGAAGACTGGATGCTGGCCTGCGCCGGAATGATAGAACGAAGTCTGAGCATGCTCATAGGGTTAATTTGAGCCTAAGGTTCTAAGGTTTTTCTCCGTTCGTCTTCATAATTTGCAACATCCGCTATCTTACTCGCAGCGTTAACCGCGATCATCACCCGACACAACGTGACATGAGCCGTCGGTACGTCCAGCATCCTTACGGCAAACGTATCTGCACAATTTCATAAATGTAATTGTTTCATAAATGAAATTGCGACAGACGCAATCTGAACACAAAAAGTTCGATTATCGCCAAATTCGAAGGCCGGCAAGCAAAAACAAATCATAGGCACGCCAATTGCGCAGCCAATATCGTAAGAGCCGATTACTCAGCGTGAACGATTCGCGCGATTGGATTGCAAGTTGGTGCGCTGATTTCGGGATTTGACAGCGGATAACGTATTCAGATAACGTCCCCGGCAATATGAATTGAACGTTACTGCGGGCGAGCCAGTGGGAATCTAATGCTTCGGGAGACACGGATTCAACCGCTTTTTTTAATAGCGCTCAGCGCGCTGCTGGTCGCGATGCTATGTGGAAACGTTTTCTTCTCCACGTACGGCGCGAGCGTCGATGCCGCGACTGCCACCGGCGTCACGCAACCGCCGTCCAACACGCTAGTAACGCCGCCGAAAGAAACTAATGTCGGCAAGCTGTCAACGACGGCGGCGCCGTTCGACCTGGGCTACAGCGCGCCCACCGAAAGTTTGACCAAGGTCGCCAATGCTATCGCATTGCATACTTTTAGTTTGACGACGCAAATAAGCGTCCGCGACGGACTGGTTCTGACAAAGCCAGTTTGCATCACGGTTTTTTACCACAGCTACAGCGGTCGCGCGTATTCGAATGTGTTGTCTCAAGCCTACAATGCGGCCGGCGGCAACCGACTGGTATTCGACGATCTAGAAGGTCTTGGCACGCCGCGCCAGGCGACGTTGAGGATACAGCTGTTTGAGCCGGGATCGGGCGGGTGCGGCCCAAGGGTGATTGGGAAAAGTTTCGATCTTCCTACGATGCGGGTCAACCTCGACCCTCTCTACGATGTCGGCGTCAGGCCGATACAAGTCACTCGGATCGAGGACTGTCCTATGTTGAGGAGCGATATCAGCGCTCGCTGGTTTTCCCCGGACGACAGGCTACATGAGACTACGTTCCGTTTCGGCACGGCCAAAACGATTTTGGTGCCGGGATCCCAGTGGAATGCTCAAACGCTGACCGCATCGTCGAATTATCACAAGCCCAACGTTGGACTCTATGGTTTTCATATTCCGTCTGCACCATCGACTGTCAATCTGATACCCGCGCCGATGTTGGCCGGCAAGCCGATGGCCGCCCAGGAAATTAAATTTCAAATGCGCGAGCCCAACCGTCGCTGCACGGCCCAAGTGCGATACATCATCGACCGCAAGATTAGCCGCTATATCGATCCGTCGAACCCGGCAAGCCAAGCTGTGCAGAGGGAAGGACTGCTCGCCAGATGAGCATGTGGCGGTGAGATTGCGATGAAGGGAGACGAAGCAATATGCTAATTCAGGCCTGCAATAAACGACTTCTAGCGATGGTTGCGATCGTTTTGTTTTTTGCGCCAGCCAGCCACGCTGCCACCGCCCTGTCGCCAACTATTGGTGGCAGGGCGGGCAACGTCTCACCGGCGCACCTACAGCTTAAAGGTCCAACCGACAATATTACGAAGGAGTCTACAAAGGTGCGGGAGCACCGGCAGCGTGAAGCGGAGTCTTGATATCCACTAAGCAGGTCTGTTGCTAGATTCAATTTATTTGAAAACGGTTGTGTGCATTGCGAGTGCGGATAGGCTGAGATGTTATCCATAGCGGTTATGCGACCAGTTTGTCGCGGCCAACTAACTACTTGCAGATGAGGGTCCTTATGAGCAACGAAAGTAAAATAGAACTGAATGTAAACAGTTGGCTGACCATGCTCGCCGTCTTGCTCGCTTTGCTATTTGCGACGGAGCAGGTCGCTCATGCGGCTGTCGCGCCGGGCACCGTCGGACAGCGGCCGCTGTCCAACGCTCAGTTGCTCCGTTACAACGCGCCGACTCCGAATCTTAACTTGGTCGCCAACGCGATCGCGCTCAAGACCAAGAGTCTGAGTATTTTAATGACCGCGCCGGCCGGGTTGGCGGTCACCAACCCGGTCAACATTCGAGTGACTTACAACAGCTCGGTGACCGGTTCGCGCTCGATCCAGAATGTTTACGACGCCAAAACCGGCTACCGAAACTTTCATAATGACCCGGAAGGCAATCGCACCAAGCGTCATATGAAGCTGGACATTCTTTTGACCGAACAGCAGCCGGGAAATAAGCAGGTTAATTTCCCGTTCACCCGGGAGTTCGACCTCGAGCCGTTGTTCGATGTTTCGATCACGCCGCTGCGTTTCACGCTCAATACCAGTTGCGAGCGGTTCTATGAGGGCGATGCCGATATCCATTTTCTCTGGTACGCACCGCATGCGAGCAAGTATCGCGAGAGAAGCTTCCAGGCGAAAAAAGGCAAGACAACGACAATTAATGAATTCGCCTGGGCGCACCAGGAACTCAATGCCAGCGCCAATCTGATGTTTCCGACCTGGTCGTTCTATGAAAAAGACACAAATGTTTTTTCGCCGCTGCAGTATGACATTCCCAAGCCGACGCTTAAGTTGTTGCCCAATGCGGGCGGCTTTGTCGGCCGGACGCTTAAGGATGCCAGCCGCCAGGGCGGCTGCGAGGCAGACACCGCGTTCGATATCAGTGTCCGAGTGCGCCAGTATCTGAATCTATAATATTGGAATATCCAACACGTGGTTCATGGCGATGCGACGACACTGGCTATTTTTCTTAGACTGGGGAGATCATCGAATGAAGCAGCCTGTGAAAAACTTCTTGGTAACGATTGGGCTCATCGTTGTCGCCCGAGAGATTGGGGGGGCAGGTCTTTACCCTTACGATTTCTTATATTACACCGCTCCAAAGAGCGAAGAGACGACATGATCTCGCGAACTGTGGAAGGTCGCTGCCGTGGC
>JAERMN010000490.1 GCA_016844625.1 Deltaproteobacteria bacterium | reverse complement strand
CCCATGGCACGACCTTTACGGATCGAATTCGACGGCGCGCTTTATCACGTCACCTCCCGGGGAAATGACCGCAAAGCGATTTACAAAGACGACCGTGACCGAGAGCTGTTTCTCAAAACTCTCGCTCAAGTGAAGGAACGCTTTCACTGGATTTGTCATGCCTATTGCTTGATGAACAATCACTACCACCTGGTCATTGAAACACCGGATGGCAACTTATCTAAGGGGATGAGACAGCTTAACGGGATTTATACTCAGGCACTCAACAAGCGACATGGACGCGTTGGCCATGTGTTTCAGGGGCGGTTCAAAGGCATCCTCGTCCAGAAAGACAGCCACTTTCTGGTAGTCTGCCGCTACGTCGTGCTCAACCCGGTGCGAGCGAAGATGATCGGCCACCCGCGGCAGTGGCAATGGAGCAGCTACAGAGCAACGGCCGGCAGTACCCAGCCTCACGGTTGTCTCACCGTCGATGACATTCTTAGTCACTTCGGGCAAAGAAGGGCTGCCGCCCAACAGAAGTATACCGAGTTCGTTCAAGCGGGGATCGGCAGTCCATCGATATGGGATGGTCTCGAAGCGCAGAGCTTTCTTGGGGTCGAAGGCTTCGCCGAGGGCCTCCGCCGTTACGTGACGGGAAGGCAAAAGATCCGAGAGATACCGAAAGGTCAAAGATACGCCGGGCGACCTGCCCTAGCGAAGCTCTTCCCTCAGAGCAGCCGCCAAAAAACAACTAGAGACCAACGGATCGCCAAAGCGGTCATCGACTTTGGCTACAGCCAGATGGAATTGGCGAATCACTTAGACCTGCACTACTCGACGATCAGCCGAATAGTAGCAGCAAGCGCTCAACAGCAAAGTTAAAGGCCGCAGTTTTTTCTACTAGCCGATTCTAAGCTCGCCGGCATTTCCTTAACCACAAATTGCATAGAGCAGTTTGCTACTGAAGCCTTGCGCCGTGCGTTAAATCTACAGCTCGCCAGTTCCCTTTCTTGCAGAATCCAATCCAACCTGACAAGCTAGCGTTCACCCGAATTGAATTCCAGTAACTCGCGCAAAAAGCTGCAAAGGAATAATAAACTCGAATCTCGAAATCCGAAATTCGAAACAAATCTAAACGATCAAATATAGGCAACGTCCAAAACATATTGTTTTGGATTTTCTATTTTTGGTCTTTGGTTTTGACTCTGTCGTTTGTTTCGGTCCGCGGGGCCGCTTTCGAGCTTTGGATTTCGGATTTTCACGAATTATGGCCACTGAACCCAACAAAGTTATCTATTCGATGGTCGGCGTCAGCAAGTATTACGACAAGCGCGCCGTCCTCAAAGACATTTATCTTTCCTATTTCTACGGCGCCAAGATCGGCGTCATCGGGCTCAACGGCTCGGGCAAGTCGTCGCTCTTGCGAATACTCGCGGGAGTCGACAAGGAGTTTAACGGCGAGGCGGTGCTCTCACCGGGCTATACGGTTGGCTACCTGGAGCAGGAGCCGTTGATCGACGACTCGCGCACGGTGCGCGACGTTGTCGAAGAAGCCGTGCAAGATACCGTCAGTCTGCTGAAAGAGTTCGAGGAGATCAACGCCAAGTTTACAGAATCGATGTCCGACAACGACATGAACAAGCTGCTCGAACGGCAAGGCGAGGTGCAGGAGAAGCTTGACCAGCAGGATGCTTGGGATCTCGATGCGCGGCTGGAGATGGCGCTGGATGCGCTGCGCTGTCCGCCGTCGGATACGCCGGTGAAGATTTTATCCGGCGGCGAGCGTCGCCGCGTGGCGCTGTGCCGGCTGCTCTTGCAGAAACCCGATATTCTTCTGCTCGACGAGCCGACCAATCATCTCGATGCGGAATCAGTCGCCTGGCTCGAACATCACCTGCAAAGTTATCCGGGCACGATCATCGCGGTGACCCATGACCGATATTTTCTCGACAACGTGGCGGGTTGGATTCTCGAGCTGGATCGTGGCCAGGGTATCCCATTCAAAGGCAACTACACGTCGTGGTTGGAACAGAAACAGGAACGGCTGCGTCAACAAGAAAAGTCTGAAAGTGAACGGCAGAAGACGCTGCAGCGCGAACTGGAATGGATTCGCATGACGCCGTCGGCGCGCCGCGCTAAAGGCAAGGCGCGCATCACCGCGTACGAATCGTTGCTTGACCAGGAGGCGCAAAAGCGGCGCGAGGACTTGGAGATCCCCATTCCACCAGGACCTCGCCTGGGCAACGTCGTCATCGAAGCCAACGGAGTAAGCAAAGCCTACGGCGATCACTTGCTGGTGGACGACATGACGTTCAAGCTGCCTCCCGGCGGCATCGTCGGCGTGATCGGCCCCAACGGCGCCGGCAAGACGACACTGTTTCGCATGATCACTGGCCAGGATAAACCCGACAGCGGTACGATCCGTATCGGCGACACCGTCACGCTCGCCTACGTCGATCAGAGCCGCACCCTCGATCCACAGAAATCGATCTGGGAAGAAATCACCGGTGGCACGGATTTAATAAAAGTCGGCGCGCGCGAGGTCAACTCGCGGGCTTACGTCGCGCGCTTCAACTTTTCCGGCACGGACCAACAAAAGAAAGTTGGCGCGTTGTCCGGCGGCGAACGCAACCGCGTCCATTTGGCGAAGATGTTAAAAGAAGGCGCCAACGTCTTATTGCTCGATGAGCCGACCAACGACCTGGACGTCAACACACTGCGCGCGCTTGAGGAAGCGTTGGAGAATTTTGCCGGCTGTGCCGTGGTGATCTCCCATGACCGCTGGTTCCTCGACCGCATCGCCACCCATATCCTCGCCTTCGAAGGCGACAGCAAAGTGGTTTGCTTCGACGGCAATTACTCGGAATATGAGGCTGATCGCAAGGCTCGCCTCGGCGCCGAAGCCGAGCGACCGCATCGAATAAAATATCGCCAGCTAACCCGGGCCTGACCGGCGCCATCCGCGGCAATCTGAAACTTTTCTACACCTGGGGCAGCATCCTCGGCTCGGTCATCGCCGGCGCGGTTAACAATCAAACGCAAAGCCGCGCCACGGTGTTCATCGGCATGACGATCGCGCGGCCGATTGAACCGTGGGAGGAATGTGCGCAAAGGAATCGATTAGGAAGACGGCACGCCGGGTCTTTGAGCTGCATTGGTTACGAATTAAATCTCGTACATCCCTTCCGTCCTGAAAAATGCTATTATTGCTTTAATGACAACTAAGATCACAAAGACCGAAGCAAATGCATTTCGCCAGCGCTGGCGAATCGCCAATGCCGAAGAGCGGAAACTGCGTCGACGAATGTCGATGCATCAAAAGCTTCAGCAGCTAAACCAATTGTTGGCATGGGGAAAGTATTTGGGACGGAAGAGTCTTGGCGCGAACGACGCAAACGCCGTGCGAAAAAGATGGCTGGATCTTCGCCGTTCGTACCATGGTTAGAAAATCTCCGTCCTCTC
>JAERMN010000078.1 GCA_016844625.1 Deltaproteobacteria bacterium | reverse complement strand
CGCGCCCTGCACGCGCAGACTCACCCGCGCTTGGCGGTTCGGCCAATCCGGTTGATCGACCATTTCCGAAGCAACTTCGAGAACCAGCCGGGAACGGATCGTGTCTCTGCCGACGGAGCGGGCGGAGGTGTTGTCAGAAGGTTTTGGGGTCATGATTTTGATCTCTTTCATTCATTCTGCCGTCGGGGCGAAAGATTTTTCGCCCCGACGTTCGGACTGCCTCCTGGAATTTATTTGGCGCCCTTTGCGTTCTTTGCGGCTATTAATTCGTCAATCAATCAAACGTCAAAATCCCCCGCCCCAAAATCCGCCCATGCTCCAGGTCATCCACGGCTTCGTTGATCTGCTCAAGCTGGTAGCGATTGGTAATCAACTCATTCAACTTCAATTTGCCTTCGCGCATCCAGCGCAGAAAGATTGAAAAATCGCGGTCCGGCTTGCAGTCGCCGCCGCTGGTGCGCGTGAAAGAACGATTGCCAACGAAAAGGCTGGTATCCAAAATCGCTTTCGCATCGGGCGGCGTGATGCCGACCAGCAATGCCGTGCCGCCCTTATTGAGACCGGAGAATCCTGGCCGCACGGCGCGAAGAATCTGCTCCTGAGTCAACGGCACACCGATCGCGTCGATGGCGAAGTCGGCGCCGCCGCCGGTGAGGTCTTTGATCGCTTGCACGGCGTCGCCATTTTTTGCGTTGATCACATGGGTCGCGCCGAATCTGCGGGCGAAGTCTAATTTGCCGTCATTCACATCTACCGCGATCACCGGATAGGCGTCGACGATCGCCGCTGCTGAAATGGCGCACAGACCGATGCCGCCGGCGCCGAACACGGCGACCGACTGTCCTGGCCGTACCCGCAAGGTGTTGATGATTGCTCCGGCGCCGGTCATCACGGCGCAGCCAATGATCGAGGTTACGTCTGTCGGCAAATCTTTCGGCAGCGGCACGACGACGCGCTCCTGTGCGACCGCGTATTCCGCCCACGTCGCGGCCGAGTGCATTACTGCTTTGCCTTTCCAGTTGGCCAAGTATTGCGCCCGGTCGTTGAGCGCATGCAGCACCATCGGTTGATTGGTCGTGGCGCTGTCCCGGTCGACCCAAGTAGTGATCACGTGATCGCCTTCCTTGACATGGGTAACGTCGCGTCCCTTAGCGACGACAACGCCAGTGGACTCATGGCCCAATAGTGCTGGCAAACTTTGCCCTTTGCGCGCCGGCCGTTGCATCGTGTGCAACTGCGAGTGACACACGCCGCTGGAAAACAATTTCACCAGCACCTGATCCGGCCCCGGGTCGGCGAACTCAACTTCATCGACGACCAGAGGTTTTCTCGGCTCGACATAAATCGCCGCTCGGCCTTTCGTGCTCATGATATCCCCCTTTTTCTCTACAGCTTATAATTGCTGATCCGCGCTCAATGCAAATGGAATCGACTACTTCGCTTGTTAACCTATCGCCATATCTTGTCAGATTCTTTTCCGGTTCATGCACCCCTATTTTGCCTTGACGGTGAGAAGAGCTTCGCGGTACTTTCACAGCAAATTTACCGATCGCTCGAGTCGACCCTAGCGGTAGAACTCAATCAGAATACAGAGTAGGGATTTGGCGATGCGACAAACTACGGTTGAGACCAGCGCCACGCCCGCCGACATCGCCGAGCAAACCCTCGCGCTCTTCTTCGAGCCCGAACGTAACGTCTTGCCAAAGCAAGGTGAAATCAACGTCAAAGGCTTGAGCCAAGTGATCGCGTTCATGGGTGAAGCGGGATTGCTGAAGCCGTCATTACCAACGGCGGAACGCTTTGTAGAATTGAAATATTTGCAGGCCGCCAGCGTGCAGTAGACGTGATAAAAGAAAAACTATTTACTCTTAACGGGCGAAGAACAATTCGGTTTTCCGCCATAAGTAGTATAAAAGTGTCCTCATGATTCCCTACCGCGACGAAAACAAGACGCAACGCTGGGCGATCGTCACCGGCACGATCATTGGTCTCAACGTTTGCGCTTGGATCTATCTCCAAGGGGCCGGCGCTGATTTTCCGCTCGCGAAGTCGGTCTGTGAGCTCGGTCTGATTCCCGGTGAGTTGACCGCCTCGCTCCCTGTCGGCACGCGCTTTCCGATGGGACCCGGTCTTCTCTGTCTGACCGACCCTGGGCGTCAGTACTCTCACCTGATCAGTTCCATGTTCCTGCACGGCTCGTGGATGCATCTTTTGGGCAACATGTGGTTTCTCTGGCTCTTCGGCAACAACGTCGAAGACTCCATGGGCCGGCTGCGCTTTATTATTTTCTATCTTTTAACCGGACTCGCCGCCGCCTTCGGCCAAGTCGTCACCAATCCCAACTCGGTCATTCCCATGGTCGGTGCCTCAGGAGCGATCAGCGGTGTCATGGGCGCGTACTTGATTCTCTATCCGCGAGTAAAGGTCTACGTGTTGGTGCCGATTTTTATTTTCTTTACGTCCATCGCGCTGCCGGCATGGATGATGCTCGGCTACTGGTTTTTTATTCAGCTTGCCAGCGGGCTCTTGTCTTCCGGTGAGATGGGCGGCGTCGCCTTCTGGGCCCATATCGGCGGATTCGTCGCCGGCATCGCGCTGATCAAAGTATTCGCCCGCGGAGAATACATCCAAGCCCACCGCGCCCATCAATGGCGCCCGCAACGGCTCATGGGCGACCGGTGATCCGAGCAGATCAGCCTCGCCGCGGCCTAATCTCAAAATGAAAAACGCAGCAGACCCGCACCGGTGGTGGTAAGCCGCTGCGCAACCTACTATCGCCGACATGAGTAAGAATCTGCGAACTACCAAAAGCCCGTCAATAGACCAAACTCGCCGGGCGAGTAAACGATCGCAACCTCCGGTACCAGACTCTTCGCTGCAGCCTGCGAGGAATTCTCGCCCGCTGATGATTCATCTCGCCGCAACGGCAGCGATATGCACAGTCATCGCGCTTTACCTAAACAGCCCCTGGATAGCGATCTTTTGGCTGTTTGGAGCTAGCCTATGGGCGAGATTTTTTTGGCAACCCGAACAAGAGATGGCTTCGACTGTGCGGCAACTCACGCGCGGCGATTATTTCGCATTACTGGCAATTCTCGCCGCAGCGGCGACCCTGCGCCTGTATCGCATCGCCGACTTGCCACTCGGTCCTTATATCGATGAAATTCTCGCGATGATTCACAGCTTGGAGCTGTTGGAAAAACCTTTCGATCTATTCGGTCACACGCCGCTGCTCCATGAAGGCTGGGTAGAAACAGCCAATCTCTATCTCTATTTCGATCTCGTAATCGTCAAACTTTTCGGCGTGAGTTACTTGAGCATGAAACTGTTTTCCGTAATCCCCGGTGTCGTTACCTGCGGCGCGATCTTTCTGATCTGCAGAAGCTGGTTCGACATCCGCATCGCGCTGTGGGTTGCCGCGCTCTTCACAGCGGGCCATTGGCCGGTGCGCCTGAGCCGCTACGGCTGGGACGTCTCGTTCATGGTCATGACATTTTCACTGGCGATGTTTTTCCTTCTAGTCGCAATTCTGAATCGCCGGACGATCTACGCGTATCTATCCGGCGCCACACTCGGAATTGCCCTTTACAGCTACGCCGGCGCGCGCATCTGTTTTCTCGCGCTGGGGCTATTTTTCATCGTCGAATGGGCCGTCAAAAGGGAGCGCTGGCTATTTCGCCAAGGCGTTGCATTCATAACTGGCGCAACCCTCGTAGCCTTCCCGCTGCTTTGTTATTACCTCGCCCATCCCAACGCTTTCTGGGTGAGAGCGAGCGAGATCAATGTTTTCAACAACGCTGCACCACTACTCACGTCATTCGAAAATCTCTGGCGCCACGCGCTGATGTTTAACGTCAGCGGCGGCAACTATGCGCGCGACAACAATCCCGGCACGGCGATGCTGGACCCGATCACCGGCGTGCTGCTCCTAATCGGCCTGATCGTTTCATGCCGCGACCTGCGCTCAACAACGACGCGTCTGATCTGCTGGACGTTCGCGGTGAATTTTGTCCCTGGGATCTTTTCAGTCAGCCAAGAGGGCGCTCCCTACGTCTACCGAACCGCCGCTGTCATGATGCCGGCGTTTTTACTCGTCGGGGTTGGATTGCAATGGTTATCACGGCAAATAGATTCACAAGCCTCGGCAATGCATTGGCGCACCGGTCGAGAGCACGCGATGGCAGTCGCCGTGCTTTTTGTCGTTGGGTGGAATGGCTATCTCTACTTTTTCCTGGAGTCAAAGAACAGCGCGGCCATGCGGACCATGGCATTCGAAGCCCGTTTGATCGGCGCGGAATTAGCGCGCGACGATCTGCCGGTAATTATCCTGGGCCGCGATACCGTGGAAAAGATTGAAACCGAGCCGCGGCCCGGCGAACCGTACGGAAAGGCCAATCCCGCCATGGGCATGCCGCTGCCGGTCGGCATTTTCGCCCTGGTCAGTTTTTCCGGCCGCTACGACCCTGCTAGAAGCATTAAAGACAATCTCACCCAACCGCGGGGCATAGCGTTTCTTGACACGCTGCCGAGCGATCTCGGCCCGCTGTTGAATCGAGGACGGGCAAAAATTATTTTCAATGCTCGAAACCAAGCTTCGATGAGCGCTCTGCGTCGGTATTTTCCGAGCGCCAGCATCGCTTACCTGCGCAATATCCACGGCGATCCGATCATCGGCGTCGCGAACGTGGCGGCACTCGATCCGCCCGCGTCACGCAACTAAGCGGCAATGGCAACGAGCAAAAAGCAAAGAAACTCCCGGAGCGTCAAATCACCGGCACGCCGCGGCGATTCCACTGAACGGCAGCCCTCCGCACGATTGAGTGCCTCTTCTGTATTTTTCTTGCTAGTCGGCTTGGGCGTTCTCATCCGGATCATAGTCTTCGCGCATATCGGCTATCTCAACAACGACAATCATCTCGAAGTGGTCGAGTCTATCGCGCGCACCTGGCTGCCGGCCCGCGCCGATCAGTTCAATCAAGGCTATCACCCGCCGCTTTATTATTTTCTCGCCGCGTTCTTTTATCTGATCGGCGGCGCTCCGGCGGTTCATTTCTTATCACTGATGTTTTCGCTGGCGACACTGGCGCTGATCGCGCGGGTTCTCCGTCAACTGCCTTGGGTCAGCGCCAGGTCGTGTAATTGGGCCGTCGCCCTCGCCGCGCTGCACCCGCAATTCGTGCTGTTCGGCCTATTCATTTCCAACGACAGCCTGGCGATCTTTCTCGGCGCGCTCCTCTGCTACCAGTGCCGGCGCTTGCAATTGGCGCCGTCCATCGCCAATCACTCGCTACTGGGAATTTACCTTGGGCTGGGTCTGCTGGCGAAGGCAGGTTTCCTTGCCTTCATTTTGCCTTGCTGTTTTTTTGTCTGGCTAAACGGGCGCGAGCGGGCTCTGGCACAGGCGCAAATCGTTCAGCGGTTGCTGATTGTCGCCGTCGCCGCAACCGTTCTCGGCGCGTATAAATACGTCGAACAGAGTGTTCTCTTCGGCAATCCGCTCATCAGCAATCTCGATCTGGCGGATTGGGTCAAGGATCAACGACCGACCTGGATCGGAATCGCATCGCTGCTTGATTTCAATTTGGTAAAGCTCATGATGCACCCCGTGGTGTCAAGTCACACGGTTCACTCATACCCGCTCATGACGTACGCTTCGTTTTGGTATGCCTACATCCCCGAGTCCACGTTCATGAGCAATCTGATTGTGCCGCTCAATCGAATCGGCTCGGCGATTTATCTTCTCGCGCTCGCGCCAACGATGCTGATCCTCTCAGGTATCGTCGTCGGCGCGCGAGCCTTCATCTTTTCCATCGTCAGCGGTCAAACAACTGACCCAAGCCAAACGCGCGACCGGGTAATATTCGACGGCACGCTTCTCTTCGCGCTCGTGCTCAATTTATTTTTAATTTTGGCGATCGGCTGGCGTTACGATGCTTGGAGCGTGTTTCAAGGGCGGCTGCTCTTCTCTGCTTACCTGGCCATTCTGCTCGGCTTGATTCGCGGCGTTGAATTTTTGCCGACGGTTCGATCGTGGCAACTGCTATTTCGCGTACCGCTGAGCGGCCTGCTTGCGCTCTTTCTTTCTTACTTCGTCGTCGAAGTTATTCTCGCTCGCGTTGATCCCCCGAACCTGTTCACGACACCGCACATCAGCAACAATATCGATATGCGTGGTCCGTGAACGCCTTACTTCTTGAAGATTTTTTCGATGAAGCCGCTCTTGTCCAATTCCCGCACGATGCTCTCGTCGACAATATCTTCGAAACGCAGCTGCGCCCCCGGCTTACGGCTGGTCGCTTCCTTTATCTGGACCTCGACGCCGGGGCGCGTCACCAGCGGAACCGCGTCATACAGTTTTGCGGTCGCGCTATACGCTGATTCCAAGTAGTCCTCATTGCTGGTCCGAGCGTACTTGGACATGATTTTTTTGCTCTCGTCTTTGCGCGTTTTAACGAAGTGCACCGCTTCGATGTGTGCCATGATCACTTTCTTGACGGTTTCTCGGTGCTTCTGCAAATAAGCTTTCGTCGTCGCCGCGCAAATGTAGGGAAACTCGAAGCGCTGCTTAAAATCCGCCGTGCTGATGAGAATCCGAAACGGCATGCCTTGGGTCAGATGAATGGTGCCCGGAGGCGAAGGGAAACCGGCAATGCGGCCGACGCGAAACGCCGCGGCGCGCTCCGACGATCCGCCGACTTGTATGATCGGCACCTGTTTGTCGGGCTCTAAGTTCAAGCCGCGCAACAGCGCCCGCGCCGCCACGTCGGAGGCGCTGCCGAGCCGGCTGATGCCGATGTTTTTTCCCTTCAGATCCTCCGCCGATTTGATCGTCTCGCTCACCACCAACTCATAAGGCAGCGAGTTGAGATAGCAGGAGACGAGGGCGATCTGAGCGCCGGCTACGGCCGCGCTCGCGATGGCGCCGCCCGACACGTTGGCGACCTGCACATCGCCAGCCAGAAGACTCGTCAAGCTGGTCGTGGTGCTGGGAATAAACAGCAGCTCAGCATCCAATCCATATTTTTTATAAAGGCCCGTGTCCTGGGCGAGAAACCAAACCGCATTGCTGGTTTCCAGCGCGCTGTGCGACAGCCGGACCTTTTCTTGGGCGAATACGACCGTCGCGAAAATTTGATAGAGGCAAAACAAGCCGGCAAAAAACCAAATTCGCCAGGGGCATCCCATACATCCTCCAGTTGAACTGTGTGCTGTGAATTAAAAAACCATTACTCGCGCCAAGTCGCCAAGCACGCCAAGTTCGGACTCAGAAAAAGATATTTTTCTTTGCCTGCTTTGCGTCCCTTCGACGGAGTTTATCCTGAGCGCAGCCGAAGGGCTCAGGACATGCTTTGCGCGAAATAATCCGAATCAGACCCGCACATCCTAACGCCACGCCGCGTCGGCCGGAATCAGATTCCTGCCAAAGCGGCGCTGCGGCGGCGCGGCGAGCCAATCTTTGGTTTTCTCCGCGTAATATTTGAAGTGCGGCGTCTCGCGGTGCGCTGCCAGAGCCGCCTCATCCCGATAAACCTCGTAGAAATACAATCGGTTCGCATCGTCGCGGTCTTGAATCACATCGAAGCGCAGGCAGCCGGGCTCGTCTTTTTCCGAATGCTCTGCGTCGTGGCGCACCGCTTGCAAGAATTCGCCGACATGTTCCGGTTTAACTTGGATCGTTACATGCAGGACTATCATGGCACTCCTCCTAATGAACCACCTTCGGCTCTTCGACAAGAAGTTCAGAGCAGTCGACACAAAGCCGACTACGTATCCATTTAGTCATTCCCGCGAGTGCGGCAATCCAGCGTCTATTACTGTTCGACGTAGGACAAAAAGACCGGATGCCCGCCTGCGCGGGCATGACGGCAGTTCTTTTCAATTTACGGCGAAGGGTTTCTAGCATCTTCGATTGAGACCTTGAACTGATATTTCGTTATCCTGCGAACGGCGGCCTAAACACGGCGAAAACTTTGTCGGAATTGGTAATCCACGATTCCAAAAACACTGACTCGTCGGGTTTGCGCTTTAGCTCGGCCATCGCTCCCGCCAGACAGAACCAATTGAGCAATTCGTGATGGCCGCGGTCTTCGGCTTGGGCTAAATTGGTGTTGCGCCAGGTTTCCCAATCACCCGCGCGCAACGCTTCGTAGTACCGCCTGTCGGACTCGATGTCCGGATACATGCGGCCATGCTTAGCGGTGAGAAATGAATGGGACCAGCTCGATGACGCGATCAACGCAACTCGCCATGGACTATCGACGAATGCGCGGGCCGTCGCCGCGCCGATTTGAAAACAGCGCCAGGGCTGCGGTCCTGGCGGGTCTTCATGGCCTTCGAAGCTTTTCGCTTTTGACGGCGTCGGCGGTATGCCTTCGCTGGCGGTGAGATAACGGCCGTAAGCGTTGGTCGTAAACGGCACCAGCGGATAGGGAAACCCGTGGCGGTCCCAGTCGAGAAACAAAACTGAATTGGTAAACGCGTGTCCCAAAGTGGCGTGCAGCGGCTTGTAGGCGTAGGCGATGTCGAAACCGTCATTCAACAAGAACGACGCGAGATGTTTGCCGCCCTGGCGATGGCCGCGCGCGGAAAAAACTTTGTCCTTGGGCTCATGCCAGGAATTGACACCGCGTTGACTGTGCAACCAAGGTTGGAATTCAGCCGCTTCGTAAGCAAGCACGGAAAATGGCGGCACGCAATCTTCCCGGAAATTCTCATACTGATCGTCGCCCCAGATGACGCAGAAGTCAGGATTGAATTCATCGAGCGCGCGCCGCGCCATGCGAAAACCGTCGATCATCTCTTGGCGATGCGCATCGGAATGCGCCTGGCCATCGTCCGTGCCCCACTGCCGGCGCATCGGCTCCGGCCAGTTATCAAGCGACCGCAGGCGCTCGGGCAGCGCCGGGTCGGCGAGACATATTTTAATGCGCCGGCAAAGATTTCCCTCAGCCGTCAGGCCGGGATAGTGCGTCACGCCGAGGCCAAGAATTTGTCCCATGAATTCCTCCCCTGATTATGCATTGAGCCAATACCATCGGCCAATGACAAATTCGGAACTGGCCCTTTGCTACACGAGGGAAGCGGTTTTGTCCAGAATCATTTCCATTGCGTGACGGCCATCGACACCGAAGAACGAGTACGAGCACGAAGTTCGGACTGTTAATTTTTCGAACCCTTCGTGTCCGGAGTCTATCCTGAGCGCAGTCGAAGGGTGCTCTTCGTGGTGAACAAAACAAACGGAACGTGGCACATGATCCACACAAAAGCCTGAAGAACCCCCATTGCCATCCTCGCCTAGCGCGCCTTCACCGGCCGTTTCCCATGGCTTTCCTGCGGCACGCCGCGCGCCAGCGACATATGTGAATGCACGCCGAGCCAGCGCCCGTCCGATTGTCGCACCAGCACGATGGTCGCGCGGCCTGGACGATCGAAGGGCGTTCCGTCCCGATGGAAGCCGGTGCTGGTCCACGGCGCGATCGCCACCGCCATTGCGCCGTCCGGTGAAGTCATGACCATGGTATTTGCCAGATCGAAGCAGAACTCCGCCGTGCGCGGCCAGACGTTGTCCCATTGCTGCTCGGTCCAGCCCGACAGGCTCTTCACCAGCTCTTGGTAGGTGCCGAAGATGACGATGTCGTGGTGCCAGAACGGGCGCGCCGCCGCGTAGTCCACTTCCCGCACACAGACGGCGAAGCGGTCGAGCCAATCGCGCACCTCCGCCGCAGTCGCGCCATCGGCCTCTGGAAGTGGCAGGTTCATCTTACGCCGAGCGAATACTATGTGATTTCAGGGGTTCCGTTCGGGATC
>JAERMN010000489.1 GCA_016844625.1 Deltaproteobacteria bacterium | reverse complement strand
GCAAGGTTCTTCGGCGCGGATTTGATCGTCATGGGAACTGAATCGCGCCGGGGATTAGCACGATTGCTGAGAGGCAGTATCGCCGCGAGTGTGATCAAGATCGCGCCGTGCCCGGTATTGGTGGTTCGGTGCCAACAATGAACGAGCCGTGTGATCAAACGGTGAAAGGAAATTAGCCATGACCGGCATTGACTCGTTGCACATCGGAACCTACGTTTTGATTCTTGCCGTTGCCACGCCCATTCTCGGCGGCTGGGATGGCGCCGCTGGAAACTTGGATTTTCCGCATCGGCGGAATCGATCCCAAGGTCGAGATGAGCTGGAGCGGTTATTTGAACGCGTTGTTGGTTTTCAACGGGTTGGGTTTTCTCGCCGTGTTTTTTCTCCAACTGTTTCAATCGCAACTACCGCTAAATCCCGCCGGTCTTCCCGATGTCCCCTGGCCACTGGCGTTCAATACGGCGGTGAGTTTTATGACCAACACTAACTGGCAAGCTTACTCGGGGGAAGCAACGCTGAGCTATCTGGTGCAGATGCTGGGACTCACCGTGCAGAACTTTTTCAGCGCGGCGACGGGCATCGCCGTCTTCCTAGCGTTAACGCGAGGGCTCACGGGCAAATCGTCCAACGGCGTCGGCAATTTTTGGGTCGATCTGACGCGCGCGACCGTTCATATACTTTTGCCGCTGTCGTTGCTTCTTTCGGTCGCGCTGGCGGCGCAGGGGGTGGTGCAAACTTTTGCGCCCTATGTCGCGGCGACGACCTTGGAAGGCGCCAAGCAAATGATTCCGCTGGGGCCAGCGGCGTCGCAAATCGCTATCAAACAGTTGGGCACCAACGGCGGCGGCTTTTTCGGCGTCAATAGCGCTCATCCGTTTGAGAATCCAACTGCGCTGACGAATTTTCTCCAAGCGCTCGCGATCCTGCTTTTGCCTGCAGCCTTGACCTACAGTTTCGGCAAGATGACGGGAAATGTGAAACAGGGCTGGTGTTTGTTTGCGGCCATGACTGTCCTGTTCCTCGGCGGATTGAGCATCGGGCTTTGGGCGGAATATCAGCCTAACCACGGGCTCGGACTGCCGACTAGTCTAGAAGGAAAAGAACTTCGCTTCGGCACCGCGAGCAGCGTGTTATGGTCGGTGGCGACTACCGCCGCGTCGAACGGTTCGGTCAACGCCATGCATTCGAGCATGGCGCCGCTGACGGGCCTGGTGCAGATGTTCAACATCATGCTCGGCGAGGTCGTCTTCGGCGGCGTTGGCGCCGGACTTTACGGCATTTTGATCTTCGTCATTCTTACCGTCTTTATCGCCGGACTCATGGTCGGGCGCACACCGGAATATCTTGGCAAAAAGATCGAGAAGCGCGAAATCGTCTGGGCCGTGGTTGCGATCATTTTGCCTTCGGCCATGATTCTCTGCGGCACGGCGCTTTCTTGTCTTTTACCTGACGCGCTAGCTAGCCGCGCCAACACCGGCCCGCACGGTTTCTCTGAAATGCTTTACGCTTGGACTTCGGCCTCAGGCAACAACGGCAGCGCTTTTGCGGGGCTCAACGCCAATACGAACTTTTACAATATCGGTTTAGGACTGGCCATGCTGATGGGCCGATTTGGCGTCATTATCCCGGCGTTAGCGATCGCCGGCAGTATGGCGGGCAAAAAAATTTCGCCGCCGTCGCCAGGGACGTTCCCGACAGACGGCGGCACTTTTGTGATGCTTTTGATCGGGGTAATCATCATCGTCGGCGGTCTGACGTTTCTACCGGCGCTGACGTTGGGACCGGTATTGGAGCACTTTCTGACGATCCAAGGGCGATTGTTTTGATTTCTATGTTAACCCCGCCTCTTGAGGCGGGCACAATTAAATGGGGTTTCCAAAGGGGGTGAGCATCCCCTTTGCAATTATTTTAATTGGCGGCGGGGTTAAATCCCCGCCCGCGAAGTGGCGTCGATTAATGATGGAGACGAGTTATGGCTGCGGCAATGAAAAAAATCAGCGGGTTCTCGACCGATCTCATCGCCCAGGCGGTGAGCGAAAGTTTTCGCAAACTGCACCCGCGCGCGCAATGGAAAAATCTGGTGATCTTCGTCGTCTATCTCGGCGCGATCCTGACAACGATCAATCTTTTTTGGAGTCTCTCTGCGTTCAGCCTGCAGGTGGTGCTGTGGCTCTGGTTTACCGTGCTGTTTGCCAACTTCGCCGAGGCGCTGGCAGAAGGGCGCGGCAAAGCCCAGGCCGCGGCGCTACGCAAAATGAGAGTGGCCACCCAAGCGCGGCTATGGCGCGATGGCAAAGAGACCAAGATCGCGGCGTCGGAGCTTCGCGTCGGCGATCAAGTCGTCTGCGCAGCGGGCGACATCATTCCCGGCGATGGTGAGGTCGTTCATGGCATCGCCAGCGTCGATGAGTCGGCAATCACCGGTGAGTCCGCTCCGGTGATTCGCGAGGCGGGCGGCGACCGCTCGGCGGTCACCGGCGGCACGCGCGTGTTGAGCGATCGGATCATGGTTCGCATCACTTCCGAGCTGGGTAAAACGTTTCTCGATCGCATGATTGCGCTGGTGGAAGGGGCGGAACGGCAAAAGACGCCCAACGAGATCGCCCTGGAGATTTTACTCGTTAGCTTGACGGCGTTGTTTCTCCTCGTCGTAATCACGTTGCCCGCGATGGCTTGGCATATCGAGAATGAAGCCAAGCAACCGGGAGTGGCGGGCATGAACCTGTTCGTTCTCACCGCGTTATTGGTTTGCTTGATCCCAACCACCATCGGCGGGTTGCTAAGCGCGATCGGTATCAGCGGCATGGACCGGCTGGTGCGGCGCAACGTCTTGGCCACCAGTGGTCGGGCGGTCGAAGCCGCCGGTGATATCGATGTGCTCTTGCTCGACAAGACCGGCACCGTGACGCTTGGCAACCGTATGGCGACGGAGTTTATTAGTGCGCCCGGGATACCCACCGCGCGCTTGGCCGATGTGGCGCAGCTCGCTTCATTAGCGGATGAAACTCCGGAAGGGCGCTCGATCGTGATATTAGCCAAAGAGCAATTTGCCTTGCGCGGGCGCGAGCTCTCTGCGTCGCAGGCTAACTTCATTCCCTTTAGCGCTAAGACCCAGATGAGCGGCGTCGACTTTCCGGAGAACGGAAAAATGCGGCAGATTCGTAAAGGTTCCGCGGCGGCGATTAGGCTCCACGTGAACGGCCTCGGCGGCGTATTCGCAGCGGAAGTGCGTAGCAGCGTCGAAAAAATCGCGCAACAGGGTGGCACACCGCTGGTGGTTGCAGAAGGCGCTCAGGTGCTCGGCGTAGTTCATCTTAAAGACGTGGTAAAAGGCGGAATCAAGGAACGCTTCGCTGAATTACGCCGCATGGGCATCAAGACAGTGATGATCACCGGGGATAATCCTCTAACCGCTGCGGCGATCGCTGCCGAGGCCGGTGTCGACGACTTCATGGCGCAAGCGAAACCGGAAGACAAGCTGGCCCGCATTCGCCATGAACAGGAACTTGGTCATCTCGTGGCCATGACCGGCGATGGCACGAATGACGCTCCGGCGTTGGCCCAGGCGGATGTCGGGGTAGCGATGAATACCGGAACCCAGGCAGCGCGCGAAGCCGGCAACATGGTCGATCTCGACAGCAATCCGACGAAACTTATAGAAATCGTCGAGATCGGCAAGCAGCTCTTGATGACGCGCGGCGCG
>JAERMN010000077.1 GCA_016844625.1 Deltaproteobacteria bacterium | reverse complement strand
ACGCGGTAGCCGGTTAACGGTCCTGATGGAGTTGCCATGAAATTCCTCAGCACAAAAGGAAACTAGTTTCGTCGAGATTCTTACTTGGATAAAAGATTTGTGTCAAGGCGGCAAAGCCGCAATCAAAGAAGAAAGGGAATTTCACCACAGAGACGCGGAGTTCACAGAGGTCTGAGTTTTCGTAGGGTGCGCTTCGCGCACCGGTGGTCTCGGATTATCTCGCGCAAAGAACGCAAAGTACGCAAAGACATTATAGGGGCGTCCGACCAGTCACCTTTACAAATTGCGCCAATAGGTAAAGATTATTCACTGTGAGGCAGTTTCCAATTTACAAGCGGGCGCAATCTTAGTAAGTATCGGAGCGGTGAACGATCCGCGCCGGACGGAGGGCGCAGTCTATTCGTACGCGCGGTGACGATCGCCTGCTAACTTCAAGCTTGAAAGCGAAGAAATGCTCACATTGAGGCGATCGCGCATTGTGCACGGACCGGCAACAATTATACTTGCGCTTTTGTTGTCGATAGAAATTCCAACTCTGTTCGCGCAGACTTCATTCTTCGAGGGCAAGACCGTTAGAATCATCGTCGGTTACCCCGCCGGCACCACGCACGATGCCTGGGCGAGGCTCGCTGCCCAGTACATGAAGAAGCACATAGCGGGCAACCCTGATTTTATCGTTCAGTCGATGCCGGGCGCGGGCTCCTTGGTGGCGGCCAACTATATTTATGGCATCGCGAAACCGGACGGGCTCACGCTTGCGACCTTCAACGCGGCGCTTTATTTCGAGCAACTGATCGGGCGCAAGGAGGCGCAATTCGATTGGCCGAAAATGACCTGGATCGGCAGCTCCACACCGGCGACTCGATTGTTTTACATTCGCGCCGACTCGCCCTACGCGGGGATCCCGGAGCTGCGCAAAGCGGCCGATCCGCCCAAGTGCGGCACCGCGGGACGCGGCAGCACCGGTTATATTTTGCCCAAGTTATTCGAGGAAGCGCTGGGATTGAAACTCGCCATCGTCAGCGGTTATCCGGGCGGAGTAGAAGTCGATTTGGCCATTGAGAAGGGCGAGATCCAGTGCAACTCCACCTCGCTGTCCGTATATTTCGGCCGCGAGCCGTTCCACACTTGGCGCAAGAAAAACTTTGTTCGCGTGCTGATTCAAACAGGGCGCACGCGCGACAGCCGGCTGCCCGAGGTGCCGACGATTTTCGAGCTGATGGATCAATACAAGGCGTCGGAAGAAAGCCGCCGTTTAACCAATGTGTTCCTCGATGCCGGCCGATTCGGCTCTTGGCCGATTGTGGGTCCGCCTGGGGTTGGCACCGATCGCGTTAAAACTCTCCGCGACGCTTTCGCCAAGGCCGCCAACGATCCTGCCTTGCTGGCCGAGGCGAAGAAGAAACAGTTGGAAGTCGAACCGATTCGGGGTGAGGAGCTTGACCTGCTGGCGAAGGAAGTCATGGCTCAGCCAAAGGAAGTGATCGAGCGGCTGAAGGAGCTGCTGGGCAATTAGCGGCTTGATTGAGCAACTGTATCGGAAGTAGTGTTGGGGAGTCGGCGGACGTAAAAATTCGGGCACGAAGAACTTGCTCGCGCAAAGGCGCAAAGACGCCACGAACAAAAAAATTCGAAGCACGAAATCCGAAATTCGATACAATTTCAAATGACCAAAATAGGCAAAATTCCAAACAAGCTTCCATCGGATTCAGTGTTTTGGATTTTCCCGATTTGAGATTTGTTTGTTTCGGATTTCGATATTCGAATTTCGGATTTGTTGATTGCTGGTCGTTTGGCGCGACAAACTGTCTTTAGTTCGACTGTTAAAAATCTAGTCTCAAGTTTGAAAGGAGAAAAAACATGGCACGGATTCGACATATTGCACTATTGACGAAGGACACCGAAAAGCTTGCCGAGTTTTATAAGGCATCTTTCGGTCTTAACGAGGTCGCCCGCAGCGGCGAGCCGACCGAGAATGGCAAAGCGATATATCTTTCCGATGGTCACATCAACTTGGCCATCCTGCCTGCGCGCAACCGCCGCGAGGGGATTTACCATTTCGGCATGGAAGTAGAGAACGTGACGGGCGCGACTGAGACCGCGCTCGCCGCAGGCGCCACCGGAGGCACCGCGAATCTTCCCAGGGACGGGCGCTTCGCCGAAACCTTTGTGCTCGACCCAGTGGGAACGCGCGTCGATTTATCGCTTGGGTGGAAGGTGTGAAGCGATCACTCAGTTTCATTACGCCAACAACGCTGAAAGTCTGGACGCGATCTGCCAGTTCGGTGTCGACGTGATCGAACGTATCCCCAGCCTCGATCTGGAAATGTTCAAGCTCGTCCTCGCAGAGCGCGCCCAAACCCGACCGGAAGCCAAGAAATATAAACCGATACAGTTCTTCGACGACAGTATGGTGAAGGAGTTAGAATGATGAAAGGGCCGACGGGCTGTTCCGTTCCGGGGTCGCTGTCATGATGGTGGGCGGACACCGGCGCTCCTGTCGGCATCCGCGGTGACTTCGTCGAGCGCCGCGCGGATTTTCGCGAGAGCTTCTTCGTCCGACATTTCTTGGGGAACCGCGAACGGCTCGCCGTAGGCAACCACGTTTCGGGAGAAAGGTTTTGGCAAGAGATAGCGGTCCCAGGACGTCAAAAACAACGGCCATGAGCTCGAAAAGCTGATCGGCAGTATCCACGCATTAGTAATCCGCGCCAGCCGCACGACCCCGGATTGAACGACTCGCGCCGGCCCTCGCGGGCCATCCACGGTGAGAGCGACATTGTGCCCCAAACGCACTTGGCGGACCATGCGGCGCAACGCTTCGCTTCCGCCGCGGCTCGTCGACCCCCGGGTAACCAGATAACCGTTGTTTTCAAGCCAGCAAGTAATGATGTTGCCGTCCAGCGACTTGGACGCCATGGTGACGATGCCTTCGTGCCGATGGACATCGATGGGAAGAAACATGCGGCCATGCCAAAGGGCAAAGAGAATCGGCACACGCCGGGCTTGCAGCTCCGAATAGTGCCGCCTGTTCAACAGCCCGACGCGCAGGGTCGCGCGCAGAAGCGCTATGCTAAATCCGTGCAATTGAGTAAGCAGCGTCAAACGAGTCACATCGATATCCTTAACAGTTACGTTTGGGCGGGAAAACTTGTCCCGGTTTTCCCGTACTGCGATTGTGCAACTATAACGATACAGTACCGGTTCGAGGCTTCAATAACTCAGTGCAATTTAACGACACGCTGAACAAGTTCTGAGCCAGGATATACAATGATTTTGGGTATATACGGTCCGGACAAACAGGCGACAGAATGATATTGGCACATTGAGATCTAGAGACGGCACTTGATCTTCATCCAGCGCAATTACAATTGACTCTGCTAAATCTCAGTTACCTAGAGATTAAAAAAAAACTACGAGAGAGCGATTGAGAGAATCGAAGCTGCATTGACTCCGACACAAATGGTTTTTCTATTCTCATCGGCCGACGTTTGTGTACATAAAAATTGCGCTTGCGATTCCTCGTTCTCGCACCACTTGTATGACGCAAGTCATCTCGGTCGCGTCTTCATTTGTTGTTGACCGCGGTGAAATCAGCGTGGAACCATTAAATGGCGATTTCAAAGCGGGCGAGCATCCCCTTTGGTTTATTTTACTTGGGCCGGGGTCAATTCCCGGCCGCGAAGTAGCTTTGTTGATATAGATAAGTTTTCGGAACTGTGAAAGAGTGACGCTATGGGCAATCGAATTGCAGATATTGGGAAGTTGAGAAGCCAGGTGGATGCTGAAAATCGGGCGGCGATTTTCGATGGGAAGAAGAGTGCGAAATTGGGGAGTAAAAAGAATCCGGCCGTGGTCACCGTACAAACAGAAAAGCGACTCAAAGAAGTGACAGCCGCATTCGCAGCAACGGGATGGAACTATAAAATTAGATTGGATCCAGACAAACCAGAGGATATTGCCGATTTAACGCGATTGCGGAATCCGCCCAAACCGATGACCGTCGAAAAAAAAGCCGGACGTAATGAGCCCTGCCCATGCGGCAGCGGAAAAAAATACAAAAACTGCTGTAGTCAATAATGAACTGCCGAGCGGGCCAGTTGTTATATCGATAATGATATGTACGGCTGTGGATCAAATCATCGATCGAAGATTTTTCCCTTGACCGCTTTAGCTTAGGTTAGTAACCTCAGTTGAATTCAGAAGCGTTACTGAGCGACTGGTTATATTCTGTGTTAACTCCGCCTCTTGAGGCGGGAACCATATTTTGGAGTTTCCGAAGGGGGCGAGCATCCCCTTTGCGATATTTAAATCAACAGCGGGGTCAATTCCCCGCCCGCGAAGGGGTCTCGTTTAATTGTGATTTCGCCTTCTCTACATTCCGATCTGGCGCCGACGGGCAAGCTGCGCGTCGGCATCAACTATGGCAATCCAGTATTGGCGACACGCGATGCCGCTAGCGGCGAGCTTCGCGGCGTGGCGGTGGATTTGGCTCGCGAGCTTGGCCGACGAACTGAGTTAGCGGTTGATCTTGTCTCGTTCGAATCCGCCGGTAAGATGTTCGATGCGGTGAAAGCCGGAGCTTGGGATGTGGCGTTTCTCGCGGTCGATCCAGGGCGCGCGAGCGAGATCGATTTCACCGCGCCATATGTCGAGATCGAAGGAACTTATTTGATTCCGGCCGGCGCGCCGTTTGACAATGTTGCCGATGTCGATCGCGACGGTGTGCGCGTCGGCGTGTCGGGCAAGAGCGCGTACGATCTGTTTTTGAGCCGAAATTTGCAGAAAGCTCAGATCGTGCGGGCGCAGAGCCCGGAGTCCGCGTTTGACCTAATTCTTTCAGCCAAAGTCGACGTGCTTGCCGGTGTGCGGCAGACTCTTGTCGCGCATTCAGCCAAGCTTCCCGGATCGCGTGTGTTCGATGGCCGCTTCATGGGGATAGGTCAGGCGATGGGAATCGCCAAAGGCCGTGGCGAGGCTGTGCAATATTTGCGCGAATTCATCGAGGACGTGAAGGCTTCTGGATTCGTTGCGCGCGCGATTGAAAAGAGCGGCGTGCGCGGCGTAAGCGTTCCTCCGAGCGCGCGTCAAGTAATTCAGCAGTAGCCGCGAAGCAATCTTCCACAGGTAACCCGCGGGCGCGATTTTTAGGTCTAGGACTAAGCGAGCGCCCGCGGTGCCCGCGCTGGGTTTTTCCGTCGAATCGAAGCTCTGGCTCTTCGCCGTGATGCAAGGCTTCGCGGGACGCTCGATGGGGCGGTCTGAGAAGATATCCCTGTCGCGAGACAAAGTCCGCCGGCTCTGTGAGCGAAGTTTCCTCAGTGATCTTTGCTGTTGTGAGTCGGTTGCGGGATCATTTCTTTCTTCAATTCATGGCGAACGTGGTCCAGCCGTTTTTGGAACCATGAATCGGTCACGGGGCGAAATACTCGGGCAACGAGATCACGCTCGTCATAGAAACCGCCATTGACCGCGCTTTGTTCGAAGATCCTACGCCAGTCCATATCGTGCCCTCCTTCTCTCTATGCTCTTGACTCTATGGCAACGCTTTACTACCCATGGCATTTCGAAGTTACGCGAGATGAGATTAGCACCCGTTGTTAGCCAATAACTTCCACAAAGTCCGTTGGGGCGGAAACAACCTATCGCCAACTGCCGGAATGGCCATTCGCTTGCTAGTAACGGATGCATACTTATAACGTATGGCTGGGCTTCTATAAGGACCGCCCTATACTTGTCAAGCCCGGCAAGAGAATGAAAGTACCTCGATCGAACGCAAGCAATGCGAGTTGTGCGAGATCATCGGCACGGGTCCCTCGCCTAGTCACGGCGAAAAACAAGTCCACGGAAGGCGCACGCATCGGCGCGAAAATTTACCTGTCATACATCAGTAGAAAGGAAGCAGTCATGGCAATCTGGCGTGTAACGATTTACGGGGGAATTTTGCTAGCCCTCGGTTGTGCATCGGCAATCATGGCTCAGGAAAAAAAGCTCGACCGAATTCGCGTCGGCGGCGGCTCGGCGTCGGCAGCGCAGATGTCGATCTGGTTTGCCAAGGAAGGGAACTTTTACGAGAAGCATGGGCTGAATGTCGAGGTTATCAGCATTCCCGGCAGCTCGCTGGCGATCCAAGCGATGCTGTCCGGCGAGTTGCCGATCATTCAAGCCGGCGGGGCGGGACCGATTCAGGCGGCGCTCTCGGGAACCGACACGGTGATCGTCGCGACCATCGCCAAGAAATTTAACTGGTGGATCTACGGCCAGGCAAATATCGCGCGGATGGAAGATTTGAAAGGCAAAGTCTTCGGCACGACGCGCTTCGGCACCCAGTCCGATCTGGCCTCGCGCCTCGCGCTACGCAAGTCCGGCCTCGAACCGGACCGCGATGTGACCATGGTGCAGACCGGCGGGCCGGCGGAGACGGTGATTGCCATGGCAACCGGCAAGGTGCACGCGGCGGCGATCAGTCCGCCGGCGACTTTGCAAGCCAAACGGGTGAAGCTCAAGGAGTTGATGGACCTCACTCATCTCGACGTTGAGTACCACGTCAACGGCGTGGTGACGACGCGCCGTTACTTAAAGTCCAACGAAGACATTGTCCGGCGCTTTCTACGCGCTTACATCGAAGGCGCGGTGCGCGGCATGAAAGACAAGCCGTTTGCCATGAAAACCATGGGCAAATATTTCCGCACCGACGACAAAGAAGTGCTCGACGAAACTTACGAGCTGATTATTAAAACGGGCTTCACCGTGCCGCCTTATCCGGCGGGAATTCCCGGCTTGCTGCAGGATTTAGAAAGAACGATGCCAAAGGCGAAAGGCGCGAAGCCGGAGGACTTCATAGACAACCGTTTAGTACGCGAAATCGATCAAAGCGGGTTTGTGAAGTCGCTGTTGGCGGGGAAGTGAGCGGAGCCGAACGGCGCCGATAATATTCGAATTGAAATTAGGATCTTCAGGCTTCCGTGTGGGTAACCTGGGACTACCACCTTGATTTCGTTCACCACGAAGATCACGAAGGCCACGAAGGGTTCGGATGTTTGTGAATCAAAACTTCGTGCCCTCTGTAGCACCGTTAAGGGTAACTACAGGGCGGTTGCCCCACAGATATGAAACCTAAATCCTTTGCGTTCTTTGCGGTTAAAGTGTTTTCCTTCGTGTCCTTCGTGGTGAAAACTTCTTCACAGTAAACCCGGAAGAACCAGAAATTACAAAGCCGCACCGGGTTCGTCTTTCTGCCAGCGATGAAATCATCGGAGAATTTAGAAAAAGCAGGATGGCAACGGCTACAGATCATTGCCTGCGTAAGACAGATTAAAACTTTTATTCACGAGCGGAAAATCGGGCACGATGTTTTTCAAAATGGCGTAGTTGAGAGCCGGCCAATTGGCAAATGAGGGATCCTTGATCTTAACTCGTCGAAGCGCATTGTTTTTACCGGCGACCACCCAGTGCCAAATCGGACCGCGCCAACCTTCCACCAAGCCGAAGGCCCCTTTGCCTTCTAGAAGCGCGTCTAACGGCACGGCGAGGCTGCCGCTCGGCAGCGACCCAAGCGCCGACGCAATCAAACGCGCCGCCTCGCGCGCTTCCTCCACGCGCACCATCAAGCGCGCCCACACGTCCCCTTCAGTGTGCACGACCACGCATAGGGGCAACGCTGCATAGGCGGCGAAGGGATGGTCGCGCCGCGCATCTTCGTCGATGCCGCTCGCGCGCGCGGGAACGCCGACCACTTGCATTTCACGCGCAGTCTGTCGGCTCAACCGCCCGGTGCCGTGCAAGCGATCAAGCACCAAGCCGTTGCTGGTCGCGATGTCAACGACCTGATCGAAGTCGGCAATGATGCGCGCAATCGAACCGCGCGCGTCGGCAATCTGCTCTGTGCTGAAATCTCGCGTCACTCCGCCCGGAACTAGGGATTCACGCAAGAGTCTATGTCCGACCAAACGCGCGTTCAGGCGCAATAGATCTTCGCGCAAGCGTAGCGTGTGCACGTTGGCGACCGCAAATCCCGTATCCGTGCAAATGGCGCCGACGTCGGCGAGATGATTGTAGAGTCGTTCGAGTTCGAGCAGGACGACCCTTAGGTAAGCCGCGCGCGGTGGAATGATTACGCCGGCGAGCGCTTCAACGGCTTGACAAAAAGCCATGGCGTGCGCCACGCTCGAGTCGCCGGAAATTCGCTCGGCCAGTTTGAGCCCTCGGTCGAGCGTGGCCGACTCGAAAAGCTTTTCAATCCCCTTGTGGACGAAGTACATGCGCGATTCGAGATTAATGATCGTTTCGCCTTCGACGCTGAAGCGAAAATGGCCGGGCTCGATGATGCCCGCGTGGACGGGACCGACGGTGATTTCATAGAGGCCTTCGCCTTCGACGCGGCGAAAAGGATAAGGTTCGCCGTCATCGTAAAAATCTTGGCGAACCGTCGCGTCCTTTAACATCGGATGATAATCCGCCGGCCAAAATTGGTGCAGAGGCAATCGGCGCAAATCGGGATGGCCGGTCGGCACAAGCCCGAACAAGTCATGTATCTCGCGTTCAAAACGGCTGGCGAGATACCAGCGCGTCGCAAGCGACGGGAACGCCGGATCCTCGGCGGGCACGTTGACCGAGGCGACGACAAACTCAGCGGCGCGCTCGAGTTCAAAGATATAGCGCAGCGTGAAGCCGCCGCCTTCTAAGCGCGTATCCTCGGCGACGATGAGTTCGGGACGAGCATGGACTGCGTCCTGCAAATAATCGGCGAACCTAGTAAGCTTTTCCCGCGGCACGCTGACGCGCAGCTCACGTGGATTGAGAATTTCGATGCCGCTCAGATTCAGATTGGCTAAAATAAGCCGCTGCCTTAGCTCATTCAAATCCACGATCTACACTCCCAATATTTTTAACACCTGCTCTAGCGCTACGACGAACGGCGCCGGCAGGGTGAGTCCCAGCACGAGTAAGAGCCCGAAGTTCGCGGCGAGGGGCGCAAGCCACGGGCGCAGCGCATCGCCGCGCTGAAGACCGGCCGGCGGCTCGCCGTATAACATTTGATTGACGCTCGCCAACATTCCGCCAAAAATGACGACGAGCAAAATCACGGCTGTGGCCGCCGCCCACGGATGGCTCTCAAGGCCGGCGCGAAAAATAATGAACTCGCTGATAAACGGCGCGAACGGCGGCAAACCGATCAGCGCAAATGTACCGGAGAGAAAGAGCGCGCCGGTCCACGGCGCCGTCTGCAACAGGCCGCGCACGTCGCGGATTTCCGCGCTGTGATACTTGAGTAGGATATTGCCTGAAAGAATGAACAGCAGCGATTTCGCCAGCGCATGATTGACGACATGCAAAAGCGCGCCGAAGACGCCCCAATAACCGCCGAAGCCTAAACCGAGGCAAATGATGCCGATGTGTTCGACGCTCGAATAGGCGAGCATTCGTTTATAATTGCGCGGCCTGACCAGGAAAGCCGCCGCGACCACCAGCGATAGCAAGCCGGCGCCGATCAACAAACGCGCGGCAAACTCCGGCCCGGCCGCGGCATCGACGACAACTTTGAAGCGCATCATCGCGTACAGGCCGACGTTGAGCAACACCCCCGACATCAGAGCGCTGATCGGCGCGGGCGCTTCACTGTGTGCGTCAGGCAACCATGTGTGCATCGGCGCAAGCCCAGCCTTTGTTCCATAGCCGATGACGATGAACACGAACGCCAATCGCATCACCTCGCTGTTGAGCGATCCGGCGGCCGCGCGCAGCGCGCTCCAGTTTACGGAGATTTCGCCGGCCTTGGCGGCGCCCGCGTAGTACACCAGCGCGGTGCCGATGAA
>JAERMN010000488.1 GCA_016844625.1 Deltaproteobacteria bacterium | reverse complement strand
AAACGGCCGGCATATGACACCGTCGGCCAGGGGCTCGGCGGCATGTTGAGTTTGCTCATGGACGCGCAGAATCCCCGGCCGATCGGACCGAACTACGCTGACAGCTTGAGCGGCATGTTTGCGACCATCGGCGTGCTCGGCGCCATCGCGGCGCGGGCGAAGACCGGCAAAGGCCAGCAAGTGGACACGACGATGGCCGGTTCGATTCTCGCTTTCCTCATCGCTCCCGCAACCGACGCCTTGGCGACGGGAAAAATTCCCGGTCCGTACACCCGGCCGATACAATCACAGACCTACGCGTTCACCGGTTCCGACGGCGCGATGTTCGCGATTCATCTATCGTCGCCGCAAAAATTCTGGGAAGGTTTATGCAATGCCGCAGGCCATCCGGAATTGATCGACGACCCGCGCTTTAACACGCGGCCAAACCGGCGCAAGAATTATGACGATCTTGCCAAAACTTTTGGTAAGTTCTTCAAGGAGAATCCGCGCGCGCACTGGATGGAACAGCTCGAAGCCAACGACGTGCCACACGCGCCGGTCTATAACATGCAGGAAGTTTTCCAAGACCCGCAGATCAAGCACATGGGCTTGGAGATCGAAATCAAACGCCAAGACAAACCGAACATCCGTACCGTCGCTTTCCCCAATGCATTCAGCGATAGCAAAAATCCCCACCCGCTGCCGCCGCCGGAACTAGGCGAGCACAACGCGGAGTATTTGAAGCCGCTCGGTTACACCGATCAGCAGATCGCGGAGTTTAAGGAGAAGGGGATTATCTAAGACTCTGCGTTTTGAGGTAAATGACATGAAACTCTATTATCATCCGCTTTCTTCATACTCGCAGAAAACTCTGATGGCCTTTTACGAGAAAGGCTGCGCCTTCGAACCAGTGTCGGTCAACGTGATGGATGAGAAGAGCAAAAACGAATATAAGAAGATTTACCCGATGGGCAAGGTGCCGTTTCTCCGTATTGAAGAAAAATCTTGGAGCGTGCCGGAGTCGAGCATTATTATTGAATACATCGACCGGCATTGCCCGGGTGGGACGAAGCTTATCCCTGACGATCCTGATCTGGCGCGCCAGGTGCGCATGCGCGATCGCTTCTTTGATTTTTATGTGAACGACACGATGGTGAAAATCTTCTTTGATGGATTCAGACCCGAAGGGCAGAAAGATCCTTATGGCGTGCAGCAAGCGAAGAACCGGCTCGATACTGCGTTCGCCATGATCGACCAAGATTTGGCGAACAAGACCTGGGCCATGGGCGATCTATTTTCGCTGGCCGACTGCGCGGCGGCGCCGGCGCTGGGTTATTGCCGCATGGTTTATCCCTTCTCGAATTACCAGAACGTCGCTGCTTACATGAACCGTCTCGCCGAACGTGCATCATTCCAGCGCGTGCTCCAGGAAGCCGCGCCCTATCTAGCAGCGTTTAAGAAGTAGGGCCGCGCTCGGCGTTAATGATTCAATACGACGTAGCGGTAATCGGCGGCGGCGCCGCGGGCTTGATGTGCGCCATCGAGGCGGGCAAGCGTGGGCGGCGCGTTCTCGTGATCGAACACTGCGACCGAGTCGGCAAAAAAATTCTGATCTCCGGCGGCGGCCGCTGCAACTTCACCAACCTCAACGTTACGCCGGAAAATTTTCTCTCGGCTAATCCGCATTTTTGTAAATCCGCGTTGGCGCGCTATACGCAATCGGACTTCATCGTCATGGTGGAGCGCCATGGCATCGCCTATCACGAAAAAGAGCTCGGCCAATTATTTTGCGATCAGTCGGCGCAATTGATTGTGAAGATGCTGACCGATGAATGTCGTCTCGCAGGTGTGGGTATTACGGTTGACTGCAAAGTCAGCGGTGTGGGGCGCGGCGCGAATGGATTTGTCTTAAAAACCAACCGTGGTTTGGTCGAGTCGTCGTCGCTGGTTGTCGGTTCCGGCGGATTGTCGGTGCCGAAGATGGGCGCCACGAGCTTTGGTTATGAGATTGCGAAGAACTTTGGTCACAGCGTAGTGCCGACGCGTGCGGCGTTAGTGCCTTTGATTTTCGCTGCCGACGATTGGGTTCGATATAAAGATCTATCCGGCGTCGCCTTGCCGGTTCGAGTTGAATGTGGCCGTCAGAGCTTTGCCAATGCGATGTTGTTTACCCATCGCGGCATCAGCGGGCCGGCGATCTTGCAGATCTCATCATACTGGAAGCCAGGTGATGAACTCTCGGTTAATTTATTGCCTTTGACCGACTCTGATATATGGCTAAGGAAACGGCAATCGTCGCGTCCTGATGCCGAGTTGAAAACCGTGCTCGGCGAATTTTTGCCCAAGCGGTTGGCGCAGCGCTTGTGTGAGATCGAACTGGGCAGCCGGCCGTTGCGCCAATATTCGCTGCGCGACTTGCGTGGGATCTGCGAGCGGTTGCAGAACTGGCGCTTGCGGCCGAGCGAAACCGAAGGTTACCGGACGGCGGAGGTCACGCTCGGTGGAGTCGACACTGCCGAACTGTCGTCGACGACGATGGAGTCGAAAATCGTTCCCGGTCTTTATTTTGTCGGCGAAGTCGTTGATGTTACCGGCCATCTCGGCGGGTTCAACTTTCAGTGGGCGTGGTCGTCTGGCCACGCCGCGGGGCAAGTAGTTTAAGAGGCTCGCGGCGCAAGCTTTTCGATTTGTCGGATTCGTTAACCGTTCCCCAGTTCCCGTCCCAAGAAATCCGCCACCAGCGTCCAGGCGTGATCGGCTAGGCCCGGATCGTAGCACTCGCCGTCGGCCATGGCGAAGCCGTGGCCGGCGCGGTGGAAGAAGTGCCAATCTAACGGCTGGCCGTTGGCTTGAAAGCTCGCCATTAATTTTTGCTGCACCGCAACGCTCGCGACGTGGTCTTTGGCGCCGAAGAAAATCTGTGACGGACATTTGAAATCTTTTGCCGCGTCGTTGGGATGACGCGGGCGGAGCTTGCTTGGCTCTTCGTCGCGCACCGACGGATAGTAGCCGACGAAAGCGCGTGCGCTCGGCGTCGCCGCGACGAAGTGAATGCCGATGCGCCCGCCCATACAGTAGCCGACCACGGCACAGCGCTTGCTGTCCACCTCCGGTCTGGTGGTGAGATAATTCCACGCGCGGCTAAGGATCTCGACGAACTGTCCGTCGCTGGTGCTCTTCTGCGCTTCGTGCACGCCGTCGGCGGCGCCGAGCATTTTGTAGAGATCAGGCACGACGGTTGTGTAGCCGAGCTTGGCATAGTCGCAGACTTTGACTTTCATATTTCCCGTGACGCCGTAGTGATGATGCACGATCATAATGCCAGGGCCGGGCTCTTTGCGCTCGGGGTGAGCGAGATAGCCGGGAATGCCGTCCTTGTCCGATGAAAGGTCTCGGTTAATCATCTTCATATCGCCGCCCTCCGTGATCACTAATTTGCCTGGTGTTAATACGATTGCGTCTAAAACTCAA
>JAERMN010000487.1 GCA_016844625.1 Deltaproteobacteria bacterium | reverse complement strand
ACGACCCGGATGCCGGAAAAGTTTTCCAACACATAGGCGCTCAAAACGCTCACCTGTTCCTGCGTCTCGCGCGACCAGCGAAAGATATGCCGGCCGAAAAACCGCACGACCAGGGGAATCAGCGGCATCGCCATCATCGACCAAAGCGTGAGCCAGGGATCGATCATGATCATCAACGTCAAGCTGAAGAGAATCACGACGACCGCGTCGACGATCGCCAGCGAACCGAAGCCCATCAGCTCGCGCACGGCGTGGATATCGTTGGTCAAGCGCGACATCAAGTCGCCGGTCTTGTGGTGCTGGAAATAGCTCAGCGGCAGTTTTTGCAGATGAGCGAAAACCCGGTCGCGCAGTGCCGCTTCGCAGCGGCGCGAAAAGCCATGAATATTGATGCGCCAGCAATAGCGAAAAAAACCTTGCAGCGCCGCCGCGCCGAGGATCAACAGCGGATAAGTAATCAGTGACTCGTTACGGTCTTTGGCGTGAAGCGCGGTGTCGATGCCGCCCTTGATGAGCCACGGCAACGCTATGCCGGCAAGGTCGGTCGCGATCAGCGACAGAATGCCGAGAATAATCAATCGCCGGTAGCGGTCGATGAGAAATTTGACGCGGTCGTAATAGCGAAGAATTTCTCTATCCTTTGGTTCGCGGTCTGTGGGACCAAGAAGGATCAACCACGAAACACACGAACGACACGAAATTATAGAAAATTCATGGGCTTTATTTTCGTGCTTTTCGTGCTTTTCGTGGTTAAGTCCTGCCTATGCGACTGTCTTTGGTTGCGGTTTTGCCGCGCTAAGTCTCAATCGCGGGTCACACCATGCTCGCGATAAACACTCCCCCACTCTCCATCCATTAACTTCTCCATCACAGTAGGTAGTGCGCTGAGAGCGACGCGAATCTGTTGCATCGTGTCGCGGTCGCGAATGGTGACCTTATCATCCGCCGCCGCCTTCTCATCGCCGACGGTCTGAACATCCACTGTGGCGCAAAACGGCGTACCGACTTCATCTTGGCGGCGGTAGAGCCGGCCGATGGAGGCAGTGTCGTCGTAAACGGAATGCCAGCGCTTGCGCAGATCGGCGCAGAGTTTTTGCGCGGTTTCGACGATGCGGGAGTTTTTCTTAAGCAGCGGCAGCACGGCGATCTTGATCGGCGCCAGCTCGGGATGAAAATTCAAAACCACACGTTTCTCGCCCTTCACTTCTTCCTCGCGATAAGCGTCGACCAAAAATGCCAGCGTGCCGCGGTCGGCGCCGGCCGAAGGCTCGATGACATAGGGGACAATTTTCTGTTTGCTCTCTTCGTCGAAATAATCGAGCGCCTTGCCGCTGAACTCGGCATGCTGTTTCAAATCGAAGTCGGCGCGGTTGGCGACGCCTTCGAGCTCGCTCCAGCCCATCGGGAACAGATATTCGATATCCGCCGTGCGCTTCGCGTAGTGCGCCAGCTCGTCTTTCTCATGCTCCCGGAGCCGCAAATTTTCTTTGCGGATGCCGTATTTCGGATACCAAGCGAAGCGCTCGTCGAGCCAGCGCTGATGCCATTCCTCGTCCGTGCCGGGCATGACGAAGAACTCGATCTCCATCTGCTCGAACTCGCGCGTACGAAAGGTGAAATTTCCCGGTGTGATCTCGTTACGAAACGATTTACCGATCTGGGCGATGCCAAAGGGCAGCTTCATGCGCATCGACTGCAAGACGTTATCGAAGTTGACGAAGATGCCCTGCGCGGTTTCCGGGCGTAAATAGGCCACCGCCGCGTCTTCTTCCACCGGCCCCATGAAAGTCTTGAACATCAGGTTGAATTGGCGCGGCTCGGTAAGCTCGCCCTTGCCGCAGGCCGGACAAAGCGTTCGCTTCGTTCCACAGTGCTTGCACGCTTCGCCGCCGGGAATATTGAATTTATTCCCCTTGGTCGCTTCGCAGAAATGAAGCCAGATATCATCTTCAAGTTTGTCCGAGCGAAAGCGTTTCTTGCAAGCGCGGCAATCGACCAGCGGATCGGTGAAGTGGTCCAGATGGCCGCTCGCTTTCCAGACCCGCGGGTGCATCAGGATCGAGGAGTCGAGCCCGACCATGTCGGCGCGGTTCTGCACCGAGTCGCGCCACCACGCGTGCTTGACGTTATTCTTAAGCTCGACGCCGAGCGGCCCGTAGTCCCAACAGGACCCCGTGCCGCCATAAATCTCACTCGACTGAAAAATAAACCCGCGCCGCTTACACAGCGACACAATCTTGTCCATCTCAACCATCAATAGATCCAATCTAAGGGGTAATTCGGACAATGTAATGGATAGGGGGGGCAGAGTCAAAAAGGCCGGTAAAGCTTTGAACAGGTTTAAGAATCTCGCCACTCTATCGCAACCTGCCATCATCTGGGACTAAAGTCTCAAATCGTAACCTGTCAACGCTAAATCCTTTATCTAACCCCGGCGGTTCAGTGAAACACTCTCTTTTGGGGTCACTGAAAGGGCTATTTTCTGCGCAAAACTGTCACGGTTTGTCCTCTTGACTCTAATGGGCTCCGTATAATAAGAGTTGCTTCCTATTGTAGGGGATACAAAGCTAGGAGCTATTTAGAGTTCGGAGGGTTTCTAATTCAATTTGATGATTCAAACCGACTTCGGGCCTTTTGGGGCTTTTCGCGGATTGTGATCAACTTAAGGAGTAGCGACTCATTCGAACAACTTGAGATTTCCAAAATGAACCCAATTGCGAAAACGTTAGAGTTGCAGCAACAAGGTCATTTTCTCCAAAGGCCCATAGGGTTTGTGCGGAAGCCGCAAGCTATAATTACTCAAGCCTTGCTCGTCGTGCTGTCTCTCGTTGCGTTAACGGACGCGAACGAATTCAACCGCAGGTTCATGCCTCGGGAAATCGTCGCAACGGAAATCAATATGAAGGCGGCCATTCCGGTAACTTTTCAATCCGTTGGCAAAGGCTATCGCAGCGGGGTACGCGAGCCGCTTCAGATCGTCGTCCGTAGCCAAGCCGAATGGACCGCCCTTTGGCGCAGGCATTCGAACGAGCTAAATTCAACACCGCCCACGGTTCTCTTCGACAAAGAGATCGTCGTGGGAATTTTCCTCGGCGAAAAACCTACCGGCGGATATGACACGGCGATCGTCCGGGCGGAACGACACAACGACGAACTTGTAATCGACTATCAGGAATTGAAGCCAGCGCCCGGTGGAATGGTCACACAGGCGTTGACGCAACCTTTTCACATGGTTCGAGTCGCGGCGATGGGCGCAAAGACGGTCAGTTTTAGGAGGCTTTCATGACCAAGCAAATTGGCCTTACGGTGCTTTTTCTGGTTGCTCTTTTGGCATTGGATGTTCGCTCCGGAGCACAACATGCAGCCCAGCCTCAATCCCAGCGCGCCGAATTCGTAGTGGACGAAGTGATCGTCAAGTTTCGTCACGGGGTTGATGAATTTACAAAAGAATTGGCCCG
>JAERMN010000486.1 GCA_016844625.1 Deltaproteobacteria bacterium | reverse complement strand
AACGAGAGGCGCCCATGTGGTGTTAATTCCACGCTACGGTCACGTCGGTTACGCCGAACTGCACAATGAAAAGATCGCCTACCTATGGCTGTGGGCATACAAAGCAGGTTACTTCGATTAAACTCTCTGCGTCTCCTTAAAGGAGGAATCATCGATGACATTTAGAACTCTCCAAAGCGCCTTACTGACGCTCATCGTCGCGACCGCTAATTGGCCGTTACCAACATTGAGCGCGGCACAAACCAAAACTCTAACCGGCGCAGAGCTCGCGCTCTACAATGGTAAAGACCGCGGTCAAATCCTGCTCGAAGGCGCCAAGAAAGAAGGCCAGGTAACTTTTTACACATCGAACACTTGGATGGCGGGTCATGTTTCCGAGGAGTTCGGCAAGAAGTATCCCTTCATCAAGACTCAAGTTTGGCGCAGCGACTCCAAAGAGCTGCTCAAGCGTTTGACCGACGAAATGGCGGCCGGCCGTTTCATTGCCGACGTGGTCGAAACCAGTCCCGACTACATGGCGCTCTTGGTGGCTGCCAATGCGTTTCAAGAAGTTTTTTCTCCCGAGCTCGGCCCCTACGACGATAGCGTCAAGTTCAAAGGAAAAAACGGCTATCTGCACTGGACCAGTCGCGAGCTTTACATCAGTTTGGGTTTTAACACGAAAATTATCCCGCCTGCCGAAGCACCCAAAACGATGAAAGATCTGCTCGATCCGAAATGGAAAGGCAAAATGTCCATCGCCGGGACAACAACTGGAACCCAATGGATCGGTGCCATCGTCGAAACCTTCGGCCGCGAGTTTCTCGAGAAAATCGCGAGCCAGGATATCAACGTGCAAAACATTTCCGGCGCGGCATTATCCCAACTCGTGGCTTCGGGGGAAGTGCCGCTATCGCCGACGATCTTCAATTCCAATATTGCCGTCGCTAAACAAAAAGGCGCGCCGGTGGAGTGGCGTCCCATCGATCCGGTGATCGCCACCACCGGAACGTCGGGTATGGTGGTCAAAGCGCCCAATCCGCACGCGGCGCTGCTCTTCCTCGATTATCTCCACTCCAAAGAAGGACAACAGGCGGTTCTGAAGGGCGGTTTAAGTTCAGCGCGCAACGATATCGGCTCTCTCGAACAAAAGTTCAAAAAACTTTACATCGAGGGCCGGTATCCGCCGGAAGAGTTGGAAAAGAAATTTAACGAATGGGAAGGATACAAACGGCGGTTGTTTATCAGCAAGCGCTGACCTGAAGTGCGGGGTCGCAGCAAAGAAGAAATGAAATAGTCGCCACGAAGGACACGAAGCATGTCCTGAGCAAAGTCGAAGGAAGCGCGAAGTTTTGGTAGGGGCGGGTTTCAAACCCGCCCTTACATTAAATCCTTCGTGCCCTTCGTGGTAAAAGAGAATTGGGACAAACCATTTAAAACTATTAGGAGGTAAGCCAATGAATGCGCCAACTTTTTTCTCCGCCGATTCCCACGTCAACGAACCACCCGAGGCTTGGGAACGGATTCCTAAGAATCTGCGCGAGCATGGACCGCGCTTTGTCCAAGACCCGCCCGGCAAAAAAGGGCTCTTTATGGTTTTCGACGGTCATGAGCCGGACCCGGTCGGCATGACGTTTACCGCCGGCAAAGACAAAAGTGGCGGCGCGATTCGCAAGGTCATCGAGAATTTCACTTGGGAAGACTGGCGCGGCCCGTGGGATGCCAATGCACGCCTAGGCGACATGGATTTGGACGGCGTCAAGATGGAAGTGCTGTATCCGAGCATGGCGCGCAATTTTTACAGTCTTAAAGGTGAAGAAACGCCGCTGCAGAAAGCCGGTCTGATCGCCTATAACGACTGGCTACTCGACGATTATTGCGCCGTGGCACCCAAGCGCTTGCTCGCCTTGTGTCTGCTCTCGGCTCTCGACGTCGACTGGTCTCTCGAAGAAATGAAACGCTGCGCCAAGCGCGGTCACAAAGGCGCCGTACTGCCATCGGCATTGCCTGAAGGCATGAGTTACTCCGACCCCGAGTTCGATCCGCTCTGGACGCTGGCTCAAGACATGAATTTTCCCATTCACTACCACGTCAACATCGTTCAAGGCCGGGATCGCATGGCGGCGCGGCTTAAAGTCATTACCAAGGTGCAACAGGGACGCAACGCCGTTAACCGGGCGATTCTCGAGCCGCTGAAGCTCACCACCGACCTGGTGTTCGGCGGCGTGTTGGAACGATTTCCAAAACTCCGCGTCGTGCTCGCCGAGTACGATCTCGCCTGGCTCCATCCGTTCATCAGCAAGATGGACGGCAGCTTGCAAAGAGCGCGCTCGGAAGTGCCGGATTCAACGATCCTCTCGTTGCTTCCCAGCGAACTCATTCGACGGCAAATGTACATCACGTTTCAAGATGACCGCATCGGCGTGCTCGGCACTGAAGTTTTCAACATGGCCGACAACTACATGTGGGCGAGTGACTATCCGCACGGCGGTTCCACCTGGCCGCACTCACCGGAAGTCATCGAGAGCCAGTTCAAAGGGGTCTCGAACGAGATTAAGCAGAAGCTGATTTGGGACAACAGCGCCAAGTTCTATGGCGTTGCGTGATCGGGATGTCTTGACATGTTTTCACTTGCGCATCTGCGAACCTGTTGGCATAGGTTCGGGTGGAAATGCGCATGCGGAAGATAAAAAACACGGTCCAGATAGCTGATTGCAGATCGAGCGTCGCGATCGTAAGGCCGCCAAGACTGCCGCAGCCGAGACTCGTGTCGGGTCAGTTGTAAAGCTCAGGCGGATTTAGATTGAGTTGACGGCCGATTGCCGGCATGAATCAGCGCTGTTTTTCTGCGAGACGCCAGCCGATAACAGCCGGCGCGCCGTTTGAGCAGAAAAGCAAAGAACAAAAGATCTTCAGGAGACAACCTAATGAGACGATTTCTCTATATTGTCACTGCCACATTGCTTTGTTCGATGTTTAAGGGTGGCTCAGCTTTAGCTCAGACAGAGCCCTTCTATAAGGGGAAAACCCTTCGAATCATCGTAGGATCGCCGCCGGGCGCGGGTAACGACCTTAGGACGAGGCTTTTTGCCAGACATGCTCCGAAGCACTTGCCCGGCAAACCGGACATCGTCGTCGAAAACATGGGTAGCGCTGGCGGGCAAATAGCGCGAAACTATCTTTACAACGTTGCCAAGGCCGACGGTTTAACAATCGCGCAGATTATCCGGGGCACAGCGTTTCAAGAAGCCATCGGCGCCCCAGAGGTCAAATATAAGGCAGATAGGTTTCATTGGCTTGGTAACTTAACCGCAGACGCAGCCGTCTGTATGGTTCGAATTGACCGCGGTGGTAGGACTCTAAAGGAAACGATTCAGCGCGCTGTCGACAATCAATTGCGAAACGCAGAGTCTAGTAGCTCGAGCCCTGGTGCCGTCATAGCCTTGCTGCTGAAGGAGTTCACCGGACTTAACTTAAAGG
>JAERMN010000485.1 GCA_016844625.1 Deltaproteobacteria bacterium | reverse complement strand
CAAGCTGGAAAGTTTTCAGAAGCACGTCCAGCGCAGGCCGGCAGATACGTCCTTTGCGGAATTGCGCGTGTCGGATATCGATGGAAATCTCATGGATCTCTCGGTTCACGGCTTCCTGGCATATCAGCCGGTGAAATCGGCCAAGGAATGAAACGATAATGCGGTGGTTCTCTGCGCGGTTTTCCATAATGGAATTTCTTTTTCTGCGCAAGCTCTCAGTCTGCACGCTGGTCTTCCTGAGTCTGATGACAGCGCGAGTTGTCGTGGCGGCCGAGAAGCCTGGCTGGCAAGCGGAATGGGACAGAGCTATTGCCGGCGCTAAGCAAGAAGGGGCGGTGTATTTGTGGGGTGACCTGGAGATTACGCACCCTGATATCGTGGCCGCGTTCACAAAAGAATTTCCTTTCATAAAACCGATCACTGTGACCGGACGGGTGGGCGATCTGACGATGCGTATTCTATCGGAACGCAGAGCGGGAAAATATTTGGCCGACCTGTACAGCGGCGTCATGGGCGGCGCGGCATTCTATGAATTTTACCGCAGCGGAGTTTTGGATTCGGTCAAATCGACTTTCGTTTTTCCAGAGGTCACGGATGAATCCAAGTGGCTTGGCGGCAAGCTTCACTATGTCGACCCGGACAGCCAACAAATTATCCTTTATGAAGGCAACGTCGCGGGCACGAGCATTTTTTATAACACCGCGTCGGTCAAACCCAGCGACTTCAGCTCTTACTGGGATATCCTCGACCCGAAGTGGAAAGGCAAGATTGCCATGTTCGAGCGGGTTGGCTCCGGATTCCCGAGTCTGACGCCAGTCTATTACAATCCCCGTCTCGGTGCCGATTTTATCAAGCGTCTGTTGGGCGAGATGAGCGTCACGGTTTCACGCGACCGCCGCCAAGCGACCGACTGGCTGGGAACCGGCAAAGTTGTTCTGTGCGTCGGTTGCGCCGATGTCGAGCGCGCGAGCAACTGATCAGCAAGCCGGCGCACCCGAATGCAGCCAGGGTTTTCGTCAATTGGTTTCTCTCTCGCAGAGGGCAGATGGTCTGGCAGGAAGTCATGAACACAAAGGTCGGAGAACCATCAAACTCGATGAGAATCGATATCCCGAAAGACAAGGTTCTTCCCGCCGCGCGGCGCGAAGACGGAATGAAATATACCGTCACCGGCTTCCTGGATCCTGAGCCTCCTAGCAAACTCATTGATGAGCTTTTGGGCAGGAAAAAGGCGAAATAACCAGCGCCCCAACCGCATAAGTAACGGGAGAGAACGATGTTGAGTAACGGGAGAGAACGATGTTGAGAGTAACAAGCTTGGCAATTTGTTTTGCTTTCATTGTAGCTTTCGCCGCCGCGGCGCTGGGACAAAGCCTGCCCAAAGTTCGCGCCGCCTATACATCCATAGGCATCCAATTCGATCCGGTTTACATCATGAAGGAACTCGACCTGCCGCGGAAATACGGCGTGGATGCCGAGATTCTTTTTGTTCCGGTGAGCTCCCGGGCCGTGCAGGCGGCTCTGGCCGGCGAGATTCAGTTCATCACCAGCGCCGGCGTCGCCAACATCAACGCTAACATGAGCGGCGGTGATTTCGTCGGGCTGACCGCCACGCTCAATACTTTTGTCTTCAAGATCATGGCGAGTCCGGAGCTCAAAAGGCCTGAAATGTTGAAGGGCAAGAAGGTCGGCATTTCGCGGCTAGGCGGTGCCAGCGATTTCTCCATCCGCTATGCGCTGACTCGCTGGGGTCTGGTGCCTGACAAAGACGTCGCCATTATCCAGGTGGGCGGCGAGCAGGAAGAGTTTCTCGCGCTGCAAAACAAAGCGGTGGACGCCGTCGTCTTATCCGAGCCCTTCGCGACGTTGGCGATACGGTCGGGCGCCGCCGTGCTCGCGGATTTAAGCCAGCTTGGTGTGAAGTATTCGATGCATGGTTTCGGCGCGCGAAAAAGCTTCATTCAGGCTAATCGCGACGTCGTCATCCGATTCATGAAAGCCTATCTCGAGGGCATCTATATATTTAAAACAAACAAGAACCTTGCGCTGAACGTCTTGAAAAAATATACCCGGCTCGACGATCTATCCCTGGTACAAGTGTCTTATGACGAGATGTCGCAGAGACTGATCCGTGGTGTTCCACACCCGGACCGCGAAGGAATTCAGACCATCATCGATCAACTCGCCAAGACCCGGCCGCAAATGAAAAATCTCAATTCGGGCGACTTCATCGATGCGTCGATTTTGAAAGAAATCGAGGACAGCGGCTTCATTAAAAAGTTGTATGGAAATTAGCGGCACGGCTCTGAAGAATAAATGAACAGCCCCCGCAGCAAGCTGGGGGGTATTAGAACTCGGCGGTGAGATTGGTCTTAACGGCGTCACCCCCAAAGGTTTTTATCATGGTTCGACTGGGCTCACCACGGGCGGGTCCGGAACTGGACCTCCGACCCATTCGACGTGGCTCAGGGTCGCCGGTCGAGAGCCTCTGGGTCGAACGATGGTGAGCCCAGTCGAATCATCGCTTAAAGCATGCGGGAATGACGAACTCAGATAGGCAATTCACTTTTCCCAGCGAGCGGCGGGGAATCGATCCACAGCGATTGAATATGAGCATCGATGCGAATGCTCACGTGGAAGAATCCGCGGCGATTTTCAGACTCGATGTTGCCAAACGACGCTCATAGGTAGGGAAACACTGATGAACGAGAGCATCGCTTCAACTCTGCTGGATGACCCTATGGTTCCCGTGCCTATCCCGGCACAGGTTCCGGTCAAGGAGGGGATGGCCGAGCTCCCCAATACCCATCTTGGGTATTGGGATACGGGCGGTAGCGCAGAGCCGGTGGTGTTTCTTCATCCGGCGTCGGGTAGCGCGCTGGTCTGGTTGTACCAGCAGCCAGTGTTCGCAAAGGCCGGCCATCGTGTCATCGCCTATTCGCGGCGCAACTATTACAATTCAGACTCGGCGCGCGAGGAGAATCCGGGGACCGCATCGGAAGATTTGCAGAGTCTAATTGAATTCCTCGGCCTGGAGAAGTTCCATATAGTGAGCTCGGCCGCAGGCGGCAGCGTCGCTGCCGATTACGCGCTGTCCCACCCGGAGCGTTTGCTTACCCTCACGGTATCCAGTAACAACCTTGCAGCGACGAAAGGCTACATCGCCGAAGCCGCCGCCATGGTCAAACTCAAAGAGTGGGACGATTTGCCGCGTTGGTTCCGCGAGCTCGGGCCTTCCTATCGCGGAGTCAACCCCGAAGGCGTCGCGAAATGGGCCGAACTCAACCACAAATCAGAGACCGGAAGGGGTGCCCGACAAAAGCTGGTGAATGTCGTGACGCCGGAGAAGCTGGAGACCCTCAAGGTTCGGACGTTGCTTATGACCGGCGCTGCCGATATGTTCACTCCCCCTTCTATACTGCGGATGATCGCGCGCCATGTCCCCATCAACGAAGTTGTGATCGTGCCGGAGTGCGGTCATTCGGCCTATTGGGAACAGCCCGAGTTCTTTAACCGAACCGTGCTCGGATTTATCGGCCGAAATTCGAAGTAGACTCGCGGTGAATTATCCGAATTCGAGTTTACCTCTTTGAAATTTCTCAGGAGATTGACATGAAAAAAAGATTTTTCACTGCCATGATTTCGCTTGTAGTTTTCACATGGGCCAGCGCGGCAACGCCAACGTCTGCGCAGGAGACCGCCGGCCAGATTGTGGCGAAACTTGAAAAACTTTCGGCCGAGAACCGGCAGAAAGTTCTAGTCGAGCACGCAAGGAATGAGAAAGAAGTCACCTTTTATAGCTCGCTTCAGAACGTCGATGCGGAAACCTACGTCAAGGCGTTCAACAAGCGTTATCCGTTTATCAAGGTCAACATCTACCGTATCTCCGGGCAGAAACAGGTGATCATGATCCAATCGGAGTTTAACGCTGGCAGGCATGCCTTCGACGTTACCAACGCCTCAGCCGCACAAGCCTTTGGGATCAAAAAGACCGGCGCATTGGACCCTTATCAGAGCCCCCAACGGCAATACTTTTCCACCGCACACAAGGATAAGGAAGGATACTTCACTCCGACTTATATCGTTCCGGTGGTGCTTGGCTACAACACCAACATGGTCAAGCGCAATGAAGCGCCCAAACGCTATGAAGACCTGCTGGAGCCCAGATGGAAGGGCAATATGATTTTGGACATCGAGGAGTTTCCCTGGTTTGCCGTGATACTCAAACACTATGGCCGGGAAAAAGGTTTGGACTATATGAGGAGGCTGGCCAGACAGGAGATCATGATGGGCCGTGGGCGGACTACCCAGGCGCAACTGATCAGCGCAGGCGAGCGCGCCATCGGCATAGCGCTCAACAGCTCTTCCGTGCTCGATTTCAAAACTCGTCGCGCGCCAATCGATTGGACCATTCTCGATCCGTACTATGCCAAACCCAATATGCTCATGTTTGCGCGGCATGCGCCCCATCCCCACGCAGCGGCGCTATTGATCGACTGGACGCTCTCCGAGGAAGGACAGTCTCTACTGGCGAGCTTAGATTATGTGGTGGCCCGCAAGGGCGTGAAACAAAGTGTGCCGGCCCTATTGGAAAAGGAGAGCTTTCTCGCCGACCCCGACTTTATTGGTCCGGTCCTGGAAGAGACCGGCAGAGACTTTCGCAGCGTATTCACCGGTGGACGTTAGAATGACGCTTCATGTTGGATCAGCCCCGGACCGCGAAGGAGTTCAGACCATCATAGATCAACTCG
>JAERMN010000484.1 GCA_016844625.1 Deltaproteobacteria bacterium | reverse complement strand
CAGCTCATGCTTCATCCGCGGCCGGTACATGAACTCATTGTAGTTCCAGGTGTTGATCATGCAGAGCTTGCCGAGCTCGCCGCTTTTGACGATCTCGCGAATCTTACGAATCGGCGGATCGAAGCTATGGGTGTGACCGCATAACAGTTTGACGCCATATTTATCCGCGGCTGCATTCATCGCATCGCACTCCACCAGCGTCATCGCCATGGGCTTTTCGACGATGATATGCTTTTTGTGCTTCGCCGCGGTAATCGCATGCTCAGCGTGGAGCGTATTCGGCGTGGCGATATAAACCGCGTCGACGTTGGGGCTGGAGCAAAGCGCTTCGATGCTCGTGTAGCCCTCGGCTTGGTACTGTTCGCGAAACTTCGCCACCGCATCCGTGCGCGTATCAGCGGCAGCGGTAATTCTGATGAACGGCAGCTTGGAAATGGGCGGCAATATCTGCGTGCTAGCCACGCCGAGACCCGCCATGCCTAAACGTAACACTTCGCTCACAATTTTCTCCTAAGACACGAATCGTAATTGAACTGGACTCAAAGCTTCAGATCTGCGCATTTACTTCCTCTCCCTCTGGGAGAGGATCGAGGTGAGGGCGCATTTTATGCTGATGCGATCACCCTCACCCTGCCTTCTCCCAGAGGGAGAGGGTGAAGAATGTTCAACCCGATGCGCTTTGCTCCTTAATTTTTTCCTGCACAATCGCCCGAATATCTGCCGCCTTCGGCGCGACTTCGGAGATCACCGCGATGTGCGAGAACTTGTTGGCGTTCAGATCGCGCACGACGTGGAGCGGATCACGGCCCTCTTTGACGTCCTGAATGCCCTTGAGCAAAAGCTTGCGCGCCGCAACGATCGCTTTATCCGACGAGACCAGATGTTCTTTGGTCCGGTCCTGAATCGCGCCCGCGCCTTCGATGACGCACGCGTCCTGCGCCTGGAAGTTGTAACCGATGCCGCTAAAAGACTTGTCTTTCATCGACGCGCGGTCCTGCAAATAGCGATTCGCCTTGGTGCGGATCATGTGGTAGTCCGGCTGCAACTCATCGCGCCCGCGCAGCATCAGCGGGCGCTCGAGCGCCCGCTGGCGGCTGAAAACGATCACGAACTTCCAGTGGCTATGCTCGTCGATCGGCACATGCCAGTTGACCGAGTAACCTTCCGCCGCCGTCTGGCCGGGGAACGTGCTGAAGTTGGGCATGATAAAATTCGACGTGCGAAAATAAATCTTGTCGCCCTCGATGTTGCGAATCGAGAAAATCCGCACGCCGAAATCGGTCAGCTCGACATCGATGCGCGGCGCGATGTCGGCGCCAAACAGCGAATTGGGCGAGCTCTCGCTGCCGGTCACGCGCCGTTTCTTGTCGGTCTCGGAGAGTTCGAGATTGCGGTGCAGGAACGACAGATGCACCGGATCGATATTGCCCTCGTTGGATTGCAGATAATTGCACGAGTGATGGATCTTGGAGACGAAACGCTGGTCATCAGGCACATGGAAAAATTCGTAATTGGGCACCAGCGGGGGCTCGCCGGGGCCGATGTACGCGAGCACGATGCCGCCGATTTCCCGGCAGGGAAACGACGGCTGGCAGTAGGCGTCGCGGTGCGCGCCGCCGTTGGGTTCGCCGGGCTGTTCGAGGATCTTGCCGTTCACGTCATAAAGCCAGCCATGGTAAATGCAGCGCAGCCCGCCATCTTCCAGCCGGCCGTAGCTCAAATCCGTGCCACGGTGACAACAGTGCGCATCGAGCACACCGACGCGGCTCCGCTCGTCGCGAAAGATCACTAACTCCTCGCCCAGCAACGTCACCGCCACCGGCGCGCCGTCGGCTTTCAATTCCTCGGACAGCGCCACCGGTTGCCAGTAGCGCCGCAACAGCTCGCCGCAAGGCGTGCCGGGCCCGGTTTGAGTTAGAAGTTCGTTTTCCGCTCTGCTGATCATGCGAAAATCCTCTCAATCCGAATCCGATTCCCTCGCCCACGAAGTGGAGAGGGCTAGGGTGAGGGTATCCAAATCGTCATGCAGCCCTCATCCTAGCCTTCTCCCAAAGGGAGAAGGAACAAATTAGTCGACTAACATCAATGAAACCATTTCGGCAAATTTTCACGCCCCCGGAAACGGAATCACGCCTTTAAACTTCGCGATGGTCTTCTCGCGCAGCTCGCGGCTTGAACGGCTGACCTTGGGAAACTTATCTTTCCACGGGAACGGCCGCACGGCGTAAAAGATCGCGCGGCCGTTGGTGTGATCCTTGTTCTCGCGCTTCTCCGGCGGCATGCGCGGATCGAGCGGCGTGCTCCAGCAGCCGTCGATGATGTCGATATTGGTCGGCGGATCGACTCGCGTCATCATCGCCCACAGCACTTCCTTCATATTGGTCGGGTCGATGTCGTCATCGACCACGACCACGTAGCGCCCGTTGCGATTGGCCGCCGCGCAGGCGAGCGCCGCTTGACCGGCCTGTTTGGCGTGGCCGGCATATTTTTGCGTGATCGACACCACCGTCATGTAAGAAGTGTGATTGTAGACGCCGGCAATGTCTTGAATGCCGGCGCTCTCAAGCTGATCCCAGAGCACGCCGGCGGAAATATGCAGATCCATTTTTACCGCGCCCGGCCATAGCGGCGCCTCGTCTTCGAGAATCGGATCGTCACGGTGATAGATCGCTTTTATGCGAATGATCGGTTGGTTCTCGCCGGTGCCGGCGGTACCGCCGGAATAATAACCCGGCCACTCACCGAACGGTCCCTCGGCGCGCGACTCTTCAGACGGCGGTGGAATCTCGCCTTCGATGGCGATCTCGGATGAAGCGGGAATCGGCAAGCCGGTAATCGGCCCGCGCAAAACTTCCAGCGGCCGACCCATCAATCCGCCGGTGATTTCCATCTCGGAGCGGCCGTAAGGAAATTTCGTGTACGAGGGCATGAACACCATCGGGTGCTGGCCGTAACTCGCAACAACTGGGCAGCTCTGGCCCTTCTCCCAATACTTCGCACAAATTTGCCGGCCGTTCTGTCCGGGACTCATCCAAAGACCTAGCGTGTTTTTGTCGTGCAACTGCATGCGGTAGGTGCCGGTATTGACGTAACCGTTATCCGGATCTTGATTGATCAAACCGCCGCCCGGACCGAAGTAACGACCGCCGTCGTTCTCGTGAAAACGCAGCGCGGGAAACTTAAGAAGATTGACATCGTTGCCGGTGAGCTTGTTCTCGAACAGAGGCGAAGTGCTCACTTCTTTGGGCGCAATCGGTTGGACGTTTTTTATTTTGCGTGCCGCTAAACGCAGAATTTCCAACTTGGGCTTGTCAGTCGGCAATCCCAGTGCGAGAGCAACGCGCCGATAAGCGGCGTAGGGTAAACTGCAAACACGAAAACCTGCCGGATAACCTTTCACCTTGTCAAAGATCAACATTGGCGGCTGCGGCACCAACTCGGCGGTTGACTCCACCAACGCGCCAATTTC
>JAERMN010000076.1 GCA_016844625.1 Deltaproteobacteria bacterium | reverse complement strand
CGGTCAGTCTCGGAATATTTCGCGCAAAGCATGTCCTGAGCAAAGTCGAAGGGACGCCAAGGCCGCAAAGGTCGGAGAAAAATGGTGAAGATCGTATTTGTGGATTATCTATCGTTCCCTTCCGAACTTGGCGTGCTTTGCGTCTTGGCGGGAGTCAATTCCCCGTGTTCGAGTATTTCAAGTCACCGGAAAATTTGAGCGAGCCGCGCAAATTTTGCAGTACAGTAGTACAAAGAGCACGAAGGTCGAAACTTTGATTATCCGAATTCCCTACTTTGCGGCCTTTGCGTTCTTTGCGGCTAATTATCCGAATCTTCCTCTTCGTAGCGAGGGGGAATTTTTACGGGATGCCTTTACCGAGCTCGGTGGTACACGGGCACTGATCGGGGAACCGTTCGCATTCGAGCTCGGTTAGGAGAGTTGTGGCGCGTGCCGGTGCTTGCTGCTGACTCGGCGCGCGCAACCGTTGTGTGACGAAAAGCCACAGAATCACGGTCGCTAAGGTGAGCCATGCCATCCAAGCGGTATTGAGCGGTGCGCTGATCACGCCGCCGGATGCCACTCGTTGCATCCAGATGTAAATCGCGCCGGCTGCGATGCCCTCTGAGATGCGCGCGCCGACACCGTCGACGGCGATTTTCACCAGCGAGCGCTCGCTTGAATCGACCGGCATAAACGCTTGCTCCCAGATCGAACGGTGCACGGATGAACGCAGGCCGCCTTCGGTCACACGCAACACGGCCAAACTGAATGCCGTCGCAGCTGCGCTCGCGAAGCCCGCGCCGCCGACCAGTGCGAAGGGCAAAACCATCAAGCCACCGCCAACGCCGATCTTGTCTTGAATCTTAGCCGTGGCAAAGAGCTGCAAGAGGAGCGAGCTGAAATTCAGCATGATGTAAAAATTGGCGAAGAAGTTCGCGTTGCCTTTCGATCCCATGCTCGCGCTGGCGGCGGAAATATAGAACTGCACGTCGATCAACAACCCCGCCAGCGCGCCGGTCATGGAAATGAAAAGAAGTGTCATGGCATAGGGTTTCGATAGCGGCGCGAAGTAGCCGCTCCTTTTGTCGTCTCGATCCTGCTTCGGCGCGATGTTGGTGGGAAATTTTCGGTGCGCTTGCACGACCAAGCCGACCACCGCGAGAATAATAAGCGCACCGGTGAAGATCAGCCATTTCGGTTCGACTAGGGGGCTGAGGCCCTTGGCAAGAAAGCCGCCGGTCATGCCGCCGGCGAGCGAGCTGGCGCCGATCTTGCTAAACGCGCGCGCCGCATCGGGCTTGGGAGTTTTTTCGAAGATATCGCTGGCAAGCAGCCAGAGGCTTGCGAACATAATGCCGAAAACACCGGGAATGAAAATGAAAACATTAAACAGCAAGGTCGAATCGCCGGCTTGGAGAAACGGCGCCGTGAGCGTCAGCACCACGGCGGCAAACAGCATGATCGCAATCCGCGCCGGCCGCGCGCCCCAGGTTTTCATCACCTTGACGAACAGGATCGCCAGCGGCAACGAAGCCGCGGCAATCGCCATCGTCGCCACCGGCAGTTGAAAGACGCCCTTGCCCTGAAAAAACAACGCGTCGCGCCCGGTCTTGGCGATAATAAACGCCGCGGTCGTCAGTCCTAGGATAACGGCGGGAAAAATAGTTTTGTAGCGCGGGTCGTTGTGGTTCACCTTGTTCGGTCTAATCCTTTTCTTTACTCCGGACTTCCTGGGAAGAAGTGTTCACCACAGAGGCACAGAGTTCGCAGAGTTCGGAGAATTTCTTAATCAAAAATTCTTTACTCCGCGCTCTCCGCGCCTCGGCAGTGCAATCTCCGAGCCCTGCTGCACACGAAAGCCTCAAGACACAATCCTTTTCCGTCAACTCGCCATGGTATCGATAATCGCCCCGCCGATCGTCGGGAACGTAATGCTTGGCGCCGACTTGCGACCTTGTCAACCCGCCATGGATATCGTCATCGAGCGCCGGCGCAATCTGCACCCTGATTGCAACACCGTGACTTTTGAGCCGGCCCAGGCGAGGGCTAAACCGATGAAGCCGACGACGACTACACGCTTCGGTCGTTCTTTCAATTAAACGAAGCCACTTCGCGGGCGGGGATTTAACCCCGCTCTTGACCAAAGGGGATGCTCGCCCCCTTTGGAAACCCCATAATATTGTTCCCGCCTCAAGAGGCGGGGTTAATATAGAATGAATTAGCTGGTGATACCTAACTATCTGCCGGTGGCGCCGGCTTGGAGCCTGTGGCGATAACGAGTTTCTCGGCGCAATAGTTCCGCCCGTCGCCATTTTTTCTGAGAGCGGCAATTCACAACCGCGGTCCAACTCGCGCGGCAAGTTGACCGGCGACAATCTCTAGTGATAGCGTCGGCACCAATATTTAACCGAGGAGTTGGCAACATGAGCAAAACGATTCTCGTTACCGGTGGCGCTGGCGGCATCTGTTCGGAAATCTGCCGCGGCCTGGCGGCTGATGGATTGAACGTGGTGGTCGCGGATTTCGCCAAGGAAGCCGCGGCAAAAGTCGCCGCGGAAATCAACGCCAATAAAGGTAACGCCATCGCGGTGCAAGTAGACGTGGGCGATCCTAACAGCGTCGCCGCGATGATGGAACAAGCGGTCGCAAAGTATAGCCAGGTCGATTACGTTTTCTGCGGCGCGGGAGTCATGGACCGAATGCCGATCGTCGAGATGCCCGAAGAAATGTGGGATCGCTTGATGCGCATCAATCTGAAGGGCGTTTTTCTCTGCGCTCAGGCCGCCGCAAGGCATATGATCCCGCGCAGCGAAGGCAGAATCCTCAGCATCGCATCGGGCCGCGGCGTCGCCGGCCAAGCGCGCTCGGCGCACTACGCGGCTTCAAAAGCCGGCGTCATCGCCTTCACCAAGTCGCTCGCCATGGAGTTGGCGCCGAACAACATCACGGTCAATTGCGTTTGTCCAGGCGCCACGGACACGCCGATGTCGCGCATCGGCTTGAGCCCGGATCAGTTCAAGAAACGCGAAGAAATCCCGCCGCTGATGGACGGTCTCACGCACAAGTTCGAGATCGTCGGTCTGGTGCGTTATCTGCTCTCCGACGCGTCGAAATATATTACCGGCCAGACTTACTTTTTACGCACGGCGAAGTAAGCGCCATCCGCAGCGTCAGGACGCGAACCGCACAGCCTGGCGCATCAGTTGATCTGCCCCGTCACGCTGTTCAGAGAAAAACTCGCCTGCCTGCCGCTTGCGCGGGCCGCTGTCAAAGGAAACGTTGATGGAGAAGTGATGTTGATCGTCAGCGAAACGCCGCTGGTATTTCGCTAGCCGACCAATAGTAGCGCCGATTGCGTGCTCGGATATTCGAGGAATTCGCCGTAATAACTCGCCATCGCCGCGTTCTTGAGATCGGCGCGCATCGAAGCATCGATCGCCCGCGCCCGATGGAGTTGGAATTGCTAGATGGCGATTGCGGCGAGAATCCCCCAAACTGCCACGACGACGATCAATTCTAAGAGCGTCATGCCTGCATCCGCAGGCAAATTTGGTCGATTCGACGGTTTTCGCTGGATCATTCGCTAACGGTGGAAAACTGCTGAAGTTAGCGCGATAAACCATAACGTGCGCCAATCTGTCGAGCAAAAACGCCAGAGATCGAGCACAGCGGTCAAGTTTTTACCCGAAGCACTTGGGCACAGCTTCGCGCCCAGCTCCGCGCCGAGGCACTCCGATGGTGTTTGAGCTGTAACTCCAAAGTCGAATTGCCAGATCATCTGCCGAACATCGGCATGCGCGCCACGGCGCCGCTTATCTTGCACTCGCCGAGAAACACTTGATGGATTTCTGGATTCTGGTCTTCATATTCGATCTGCGCGCCGCCTTTTTTAACGTCTTCGCCGGTGTCCTTGAGGTCCTCGACTTTGAACTTGAAGCCCCAAGGCTTGAGCGCTAGATAGCGTGCCGGCTCGGCGCCCGAATTAAAATGCTGGTGCCACCACTGCATCGGCGGCGTAAACATGCTCATCCGTCCCCACTCGACCCGACGCTTGGTTGCATACCCGCCTTCCGGCCAGAGAAAAGAATATCCCGAGCCGGTGAGCATGACGATATGCGCGCCGGCGCCGTGACGGTGCGCTTTCTTGTACTTGCCAACCGGGAACTCGGACAGATGCGCGCTCATGGTGTTGTCGACAAATTCAAAAAGCGTCGTGCGATTATCACCGCCACGTTCCTTATAATCCTTCGGTTCAAAACCCCACAGATCGGCGATGAAGTTAGACTCCCACACGCGCCCGCGCTTCACTTCCGGTAGATAGCGCCCACCTTTGCCCCACTCATCGGCGCCGCCGCTGTAGCGATCGTTAAAGGCAAAATTATTGTTAAATATATAATCGAGATTGCGGTAGCGATTGACCACCACCGGCGCATCGGTCAAGGAAACCAGCCGCACCGGCTCGCTGCCTTGGGCATTGAAGTGCTGGTGCCACGTATTGAGCGGCGTCGAGAAGAGACTGCCTTTTTGCCATTCGAGCGTATGCTTCTTGCCGCCCTCGTTCCAGACTGTCGTCGCGCCTTGCCCTTGAAGAATGAACACCGCCTTCTCGAACATATGACGCTGCGGCTTGAGCTGCCCACCCGGCGTGATTTCCTCGACAAGGGTATCGCACATGCCGCCGGCGCCGTCTTGATTGACGAACGCCGCCCTACCGCCGCTGCGCTGCCAGTCGCCAAGCTCGAGCGCCAAGAGATCCTCGACGATAAAGCCTTTATGCACCGGGATCCCTTCCCACTCCTGATAAATTTCGTAGGGACTTTTCGGCGAAAACGCCGACGCTTCGTTCAAATTCAAATTTTTCATCGAAAGCTTCTCCTCGTGACTCTTTGTTGTTGACCACGCTGATTTCGGCGCGGAACCATTTAATGGGGTTTCCAAAGGGGGGCGAGCATCCCCTTTGGCCTATCTTACTTGGGCCGGGGTCAATACCCCGGCGGCGAAGTGGCTTGGTTTACTTGATCTGCTCCATGTAGTAGCCGAGCGCGCCACGGTACGCGCGGTCGATCGCCATCGACTCGCGCGCGCCCTGCAACACCCGCTCGCAGTCTTCCGGAGTTTTGACGTAGCGCTCGAACATCTCGGAAATATTCTCTGAATGGTCCATGTCGGCGACGACGTGCACGTCGAGGGAGATCATGCGCTTTAAGTTAATGCCGAGCTCGTTCTCAAATTTCTTGCCGACCCGATACGACATGCCGCCGCCTTTAACGATCTTGCCGTTGTTGCGCCGCTCGAGCATATGGGACGCCGTGTAGGCCGCCAGCCAATGATTACGCATCGAGATGTGATGCCAGGCATGGAAGCACGCTTGCACCATGGCGGGAACTTCTGCTTTTTCGAAATCCTCGGGCTTGAGGCCGATCACTTCGCCCTGCTTCACCGTCAGCGTGTAATGATCCATACCGGCGCGCGGGTCGTTGATCAGCTCGTCGCTCTCATGTTGCCAAATGACCCGCTTCACGTCCAACGGCGCGCCGCCCTGGACGTAGCCCCAGCAGTCGCGCCGATTGCTCGTGTAAAGCGCGTTCTGCACGACGTAAAAGCGCCCGCGTTCCATGGTCAACGGCACCGCGAGAAAATTCTTGAACTCGACGCTCTCGAACTGGTCGTTGACCATTTGGTCCAAGGTCACACAAAGATCTTTGACTAAATTCATAACTCCTCCCTATCTAGATCACCATTTCTTGGATCCATAAGTTGGTTCCCTTGAGTGTTTGCTGCCGTCGAACATCGCACTTTTCCAGCCCCCTAGGCAAGCACTCGTTCACACCCCCACCTTAATCCCCCCGCGACGCGGGGGAGGAAACAGGAGGAGGAGTTGAACGGAGCGAAGCGATTGAACTGCTTGAACGACTTGAACGGGCTTTAATCGCGCTTATACACCGAATGCCAAACTCTTGATCACCACCGGCACAAAACCTTCTTCCGGAACAACTGCACCGATATCGATGAAGTCTAACTCCGACAACATCACCTCGTCGATACAAGGCATGTTCCATTTCGCCGATAGCATGCCGCCGACCACTTGGCCGACGTTTTGGCCAAACACCAACGCCACCGGCCGATCATCAACGCCGAGGCGCGCAAAGGCGCGGTCGATGCCCTGCGCCATGTCTTGCACCGCGCCGTAGCCAACGAACGGTGGCGTGGAAAATGCTAACGCAAATGGCGCGCCGCGCACTTCAGGATCGCGTTCGCCAAGAATTTGCATCACCGCCTGCTCGACTCGCTCGGCCACTGGCGCTTCCCAGTTCGCGTGCACGACAAAGACACGGAGATTGCGCACCGGCAATGGCAAACTTTCCGGCACGAAGATCGTTTCGCCGCTCAACTGCACGGTGTACTGCGACGCGCCGATCACCGTGGCGCGGATGCCCTCGCCTGCTTCGAGTATCGTAAAGCCGCGCTTTTCCGCTTCACTCCTGATTTCCCGGCCGAGATACGGCCCAAGATCGCCGAACGAGGTAGTTTCGCGCGCGTAGATATATTCCGACACGCCGCCGGAAAAAAGAATGCCGTCGATCTTCGGTAGCGTGCTCAATCCGGGGCTAACGAAAAAGTCTTCCCAGGGCGGCTTCCCCGTCGTCACCGCATCGAACAACACCTGGGCCATGCGGCGGGCGAGCGCTTCGCGCAGCTCTTTCGACACCTTGGCGCCAAAGTCGAGATTCTGTCCGAGCGCGGCGAGAAAGCGCCGCCCGCCTTTTTCCAAGCGGACAATTTCATCGGTGCCGTTATGCGCCACCAAGCGCGCGCCGATATTGACCGCCGTGGTGCCGCGAATTCGGCCTTCTTGGATCAAGCTGATCTTTGTCGTGCCGCCGCCGACGTCAATATTCAGTAGCGTGAGTCCCTGCTCGCGGCTTTGCTGCACCGCGCCCGAGCCGTGCGCCGCCATGATGGTTTCCAGTGTCGGTCCAGCGCTGGCACTCGCGCCGCGCCGCCTCGCCGGTGATAATCACCGCGCCGGTATCGATATCGGCGCGGGTCAGCTCCGCTTCGTTGAACGTGGCATCGACCAACTGTCTGAGCGGCCCCGCCTCGATGTTCCAATCGCCGGAAAACGGTGTCAACAATATCGGCGAGCGTGCGATCACGTTGCGTTCGAGCACGATCGGTTTTCGTTGCAGCACCGAGGGATAGCCGATCAGCAGCCGTGAAAACATCAGGTGCGAGGTCGACGAACCGATATCGATGCCGACGCTGGTCAAGTGCGTGTGCGGACCGACCGCGCCTTCGTGATCATGGCCGTGGTCGCGCTGCCCGCTGTGTTCATGAGTAGTGATTGCCATGAAGTTAATCTTTTACTTTCCGGGACTAAATTTCATCTGCCTACCAATCGCTCAGCGCTTCTTGTTCCTTCTCCCCTTGCGGGAGAAGGCTAGGATGAGGGGTATTCAAACCCTCACCTTTTCCTCCCCCGTAACCGGACGAGGGGCAAGAAAACTTTCAATTCGCTTCATCCATCGGCACGAACAAATCGCGCAAATGATATCCGGCGGCGCGCGAAGGAGTCGGTTTGTCAGTCGTTGTCGAATCCCTTCTTCATGTCTCGCCGGACAAGCTATTTCAAACCACGTAGCAACGAAAAGTCGAACATGTCGGCGACGGCGACCGGTTTGGACAACTCGCCACGCTGGTGGAAGCCGTCGAGATACTTCTGCATCTGCTCATCGCGCATGGTCATCGAATCGATGATCACGCCGGCGATATCTTCGTAAGACTCGGTGGCGTTGGCGACGCTAACGGTGAAATTCTTGACGATGTAAGACACCACTGCCGGTTTGTCGCGCCGGATCAAGGCGATGACATCGCGCATCGAGCGCAGCAAGTTGCGCGCCTGCTCCGGCTGCTTTTCCAATTTATTCTTGTTCGCCACCAAACCCAGCCAAGGCGAATCGATCAGTTGCCGGCTGCGCACCAGGATTCTATAGCCTTTTTCGGCAACGATGCCGGTGAACGGCGGACTGAGCACCGCGCCGTTGACCACCCCTTGTTGCAACGCTGTTAAGCTCACGGTCGTGCTACCGGTTTGAATAAACGTGACCTTCTTCGGATCGGCGCCGCCGAGTTCGAGCATCTGCGAACCGAAGCGATGGCTATCCGAGCCGATGCGCGACACGGCAACCTTCTTGCCTTCGAGGTCCTTGGCAGTGGCGATGTTCGGCGGACTCACCAAGGAGAACAGCGGCGCTTTGTAGAGCACCGCCACGCCCTTGATCGGCGCGCCATTGGCCACCGAATAGGTCGCCGGCCCGATCGCCGGCGTGTAATCGATCTCGCCAGAGACCAAGCCGGCCATCTGCAAATCGCTGCGCATCTGGATCAGCTCGACATTCATGCCATGCTTATCGAAAATCTTGAGATCGCGCGCGTAATAGAACGGCAAAAACACCACATTGCGCACGGACAACGCCATGCGAACGCGCTCCTGCGCTGCTCCATTCGTCGCTCCCAACAAAACACTCAACAGCGAAGATAGAACAGTTAACTTGCGCGCTAATGATTTACACTTGAATTTGAACGCCACAATACCAAACTCCCAACTCCCAGCATCTTACCCTCGCCCGCTTGAGACAGTGTCGCAATCCGAAATCTCGTTCTCCAGTCATCCTGAGCTTTAGCGAAGGATCTGCTTTTCTTCCGTCTCCGCATCAAAGAGGTATGGGCAGCTCGAATTCACCGCACCAAAAAACAGATTCTTCGTCGCTCCGCTTCTCAGAATGACACTGCTACACAGTCTCCTTGCGGGAAGGGTGAGTATCCCGTCTACGCGCTTTTCGCCCGCGCCGGCGCGCCGATAATCTTCAACTCGGTAAATAAATCTCTTAACTCATCATACGCTTCCCGGCTGAGCGGCTTGGACGGCCAGCGTGGATACATTTTTACATCAAAGCCGCGCAACCGCATCGCTTCGCAATAAACCGTCCGGCCGAACGGCCCGGCGAGACGAAGAAAAATATCGTGGATACGGATCACATCTTTCTGCAACGCCAGAGCGCGCGCCGCATCGCCAGCATCGATGGTGCGAACCAATTCGACGCCGATCTCCGGCGTCACCGCTAGCGGCGGGCTGATCGTGCCGGCGACGCCCACCGACATCGCCGAGACCAGATTGCTCGCCAGCGCATAGGGAGCGAAAGGCGCCTTGACCAGTTTCATATAAGCCATCGCTTCGTCGACGCTGCCCATGGCGAGCTTCGCACCGAAAATATTTGGCACCGCTTCGACCAACTTCGCCATGAACGCCGGATGAATGTTGTAACCGGAATAACGCGGGTTGTTGTAGATCAGCATCGGCATGCCGAGCGCGCGGTCGACCATCTTCAGATGCTCGATGATTTCGTACTCGGAACGGTCAGCGTAATAATACGGCCCGACATGGCCGACCGCTTCGGCGCCGATCGATTTGGCATGCTTGCCGAGGTCGATGGCCGTAAATGGATCGACCGCGCCGATGTGAACGACCACCGGCACCCGGTGTTTTACTCGCTGGACGATGATCTCGGCGACCCGCTTTCGCTCCTCTGGGTGGAGCGCAGGTCCCTGGCCGCCCCTAACTTGTTCCATCATAAAAACCTCCGAACTGGATTGAGAAAGATTATTTCACCACGAAGGACACGAAGCATGCCCTGAGCAAAGCCGAAGGGAGCACGAAGTTCGGAGTTTTAATCATCCGAACCCTTCGTGTCCGGGACCTGTGGTTAGCCCCGTCGAACCATGTCTTTGTGGTGAATGGTCTTCTTCCCATCATTCCATTATTCCATTATTCCAACAATCCATTCTTCACGCCCGCTCCGCCTCTTCCAGCGCCGAGCGCAACATCGCGCCGTGCAAATCCACCGAAGTCATGGCGCAGTATTCCAAGCCATAAGTCGGCCGCTCCTCGGCCATGCCGGTTTCCAGCAATCGCTGCAGCGCCATGCGGTTAAAACTCGCGTGGCCCATCACACCTTCTTCATGCTCTTCGAGGTCGGCTTCGACGTGAGTCGCGAAGTAAGTCGCCTTGGCGCGGTCAAAGCCGTAGTAGGTCGTCAGCGCCTGGTAACAAGCCGCCGACCAATGGCCGATTTGCTCCTCCGTCGTCACGGCGGCGTACCACTCCGCCGCCGTGCCCTCGTAGACAATGCCGCGCATGAAATCAATTTTGCCGCGGAACTCCGACGGCATCGACGAGGTGAACACTTCGTCTTCGCTTAAGCCGAACGCCTTTGCCGTTTCCATCATCACCAGAAAATGGCCCGGCGGCTTGGGATGAATGAACTCGTCGGCGATCTTCTCGCCGATGGGCCCCATCAGATCACGGTTTACTTTAAAAAACGTAATATTGCGGTGATAGGTGCAAGCGGTCAGCGTGTTGATCTCGATGGTATACGCGCCCCAGTGGCGAAAAAATATCTGCAAGGTCTTAAGCGGCAACTTACCCGCCATCAGCTGTTGCATGAACGGCCGTTGATTGACCCGCGCCTCCCAGCGCTCGCGGACTTTAGCATAGAGTCCATCGACGATCGCCTTGGCCTCCTGTGTCGAATACTTTTTGCCGCGCTCGATTTTTATAGACATGCGTCACCCCACAGTTAGTTGTCACCTTTCGCAATAATATTTAAAACTCTCGCGTCAGGCTGGGCGATCATCCGTCATACCGGCCCTTCGACGAGGCTCGGGATAAACTCCGGCCGGTAGCCAGGCGGGGCCATGGCGGAAAACCTAGATTCCCGCGTGCGCGGGAATGACGGACGAACACTGGCGAATCGACTTCGAATGGACATACTCTGAAGCGATTTTTTCCAGTATTCCATTACTCCATTACTCCATTCCCCATGCCATTCCATTACTCCATCATGAAGCGAATCGGCCGGGAGCAAACAGCGCCGATCCTTTTCCCAGGCCGCCGATCAGCAGCTGCGCCGCCAACTCACCCACCGCCGCGCTGGTCGTCATCCCATGGCCGCCAAGGCCAGCCACCCAGAAGAAATTTTCTAACCGCGGATCCCAGCCAATGATAAACCGGCCATCGGGTGTCAGCGTGCGAAAACCGGCCCAGCCTTTGGCAATGCTGACAGCGCTCAGCGCCGGCATGAAACGTTCGATCTTTTCCGCAAGCATTTCCTTAACGCTTTCGTCCACTGGCGGATCGCCCGGCGCCAACTCAGTCTGATCGCAAGCACAGAGCAACAAACCTTCGCCTTCCGGGCGGAAATAAATATCGTGGCTCACGTCCCAGACAAACGGCCAAGAGCGATCGACCCAATCAAGCGGCGGCGAGACAAACAAATGGCGCCGACAAGGTTTGAGCGGCAACTCTCTCGCGCCGGCCAATTGGGCAAGGACGTTGGCCCAAGCGCCGCTAGCATTCACCAACACTTTAGCCTTAACGACACCGGTATTTGTGGCGAGCTCGATTTGACCACTAACCTGGCGCACCGCTTGAACTCGACAATTGTAACGAATCTCGGCGCCTTTGCTGACGGCGTATCTTAGATAACCCGAAAGCAGCGCGTGAATGTCGACGATGCCGTCGGTGCCGCACCACAGCGCGCCGTCGAACTCGGCCTGCTTGAGCACCGGCACATGGCGTTTCGCCTGTTCCGGCGTCCAGAGTTCAATACCGCCGACGCCGGCTTGCCGGCCGATCTCGGCGTCGCCCTGAAGTTTGTCCCAACCGCTGCCGCTGCCGAGGAGCAGCGAGCCATTTTGCTTAAACGGCACAGGCTCAGGCCAATCGGCCGGTTGATGATGAATAAACGCGGCGCCGTCACATGCCAACTTGGTAAGGTCTGGCTCGGATACGCACTGGCGCAACATCGCCGCGTTGCGACCGGATGAATGAAAGCCGGCGATGCTCTCCTGTTCCAAGAGCAAGACACTAGTTATGCCGGCGCGCGCCAAATGATACCCAGTGGCCGCGCCGGCAAAGCCGGCGCCAACGATGACATAGTTAAAAGTATTCATGAACTTAAGCCGCTCTACTAGATAATTTATATGAAGTCGTGAGCAATTCCAAAGGGTCCGACGAAGCCACGGCTGCAGCGGCGCTAAGGCGCCAATTGGGCTTTGACAGAACCCCAAACTGCGCTATAGTCATTCGCAAATGAGAATCCATCGCTACACCGACTGGGACGGCACACAGCAGGTTCTCTTCCCGACCACCAACGATATTCTCAACCAGCTCTCCGACCACCTGCTCGAAGAAGAAGGCGTCCGGCGCGCGCTGCGCGATCTGATGCGCCGCGGTTTTACTTCGGAGGACGGCCAGCGTTCAGTCAAAGGCATGCGCGACTTCCTGCGTCAAGCCGACGAGAAGCGGCGCGAGCTGCTCAACAAATACTCCCCGGACTCTTTTAAGCTCACGCCCGAAGAGCAGCAAGCTTTGAGCGAAAAGCTCGGCAAGCTCGCCGAGAAAATGGAAGCCTACAACGAGCAGATGCGCAACTTCATGGAGCGCATGTCCGGCAAGTTCGCCGACCGCATGGACGAGATGAATCAGAAAATGCAGGAGGCGTACCAGCGTTATCAAGAATTGCAGCAGCGCCTGCAAAATCAGATTAACGAGCGCGGCATGCCGCAGGGCCAACCGAACATGGGCGGCCAGAATCCACAATCGCTGATGGACATGCTCGACCGCATGAACGAGTTGTTGAATGACGAGAATTTTCTCAACAGCTTGCCAAGCATGATGGACAACGCCATCAACAACCTCGAAAGCATGTTGGAAAACATGGCCAACATGACCGAGGAACAGCTGCAGCAGCTGAGCGACATGATGAGTCAGATGCAGCAGTTAGAACAGCTGATGAACCAGTTCCCGTTCCAAGGCTCGCAGCGCATGGGCACGGGCGAAGCGGGACAAATATTGAGCCAGATGCGCGGCCTCGAACGGTTTCTGCGCTGGGGCCAGCGCGGCATGGGCGATCCGTCGGAGCTCAATCTCGACGAGCTGCGCGAGCTGCTCGGCGAAGAAGCCTATGAGAATCTCAAATATTTGCAGAACGTCGAGCAGATGCTCGAAGAAGATGGCTACATCAAGCGCGGCAGCCATGGCCTGAAGCTGACCGCCAAGGGCATCCGCAAGATCGGCGACAAGGCGCTGCGCGAAATCTTTCAGATGCTCAACAAAAGCCGCTGGGGCAACCACAACACGTCCGCGCGCGGCTCCCAGGGCGAGCGCTTGGAAGAGACCAAGCTCTATGAGTATGGCGACCCGATGAACGTCAACATCAGCGAGACGATTCTAAACGCCCTGGAGAAACGCAAGGCCGGCGAACCGCTGAGAATTCATCCGGAAGATTTCTCGGTCAACCGGGTCGAGTATTCAACCGTCGCCGAGACTGCATTGTTGATCGACGTGAGCTACTCGATGTTGATGAACGACGCGCTCCACGCCGGCAAGAAAGTCGCCCTGGCGCTGCATCGCTTGATCCAGACGAAATATCCGCAAGACACGCTCCACCTGGTTGCGTTTCGCTCCAACGCCAAACTGATCCAAGCCGAAGACCTGCCGTCGATCGTCTCGCTGACCTATTTCATGGAGCATGGCACTGACATCAAAGAGGCGCTCCGTTTCGCGCGTCAGATCCTGGGGTCGAATCGGTCGGCCAACCGGCAGATTATTTTGATCACCGACGGCGAGCCGACCGCGGCAACCCTTGATCGCGGTGGCCGCCTACACAGCGGCTGGGGCTCGGCCATGCTACACGGCAGGATCGTGCACGAGACGCTCAAGGAAGTGAAGCGTTGCACCCAGAGCGGCATCAAGATCAATACTTTTATGCTCGGCGCCGATTACTACCGGCAGGGATTTGTCGATCAACTATCACGCATGAATACCGGCCGGGTCTTCTACACGACCCCCGACCAGATGGGCAACTACATCATGGTCGACTATCTCAACAACAAGAGAAAACGGGTCAGGGGAACCTAATTGGAGTGATGGAGTATTGGAGTGATGGGGGGCCAGTACTCCAATACTCCATCACTCCACTACTCCAATCTCCTCAATTAGCGCCAGCACGCCGGTGTATGCGAATAAATGATTGGCTCGCCCGAGCGGCGCCAACTCGTAGCCGCCGAACATGCCAATTAGCGGAAAGTCGCCGAGCGCCTGCTTGATGTAGGCGGAATCGATGCCTGGGATGCCGTAGAGCGAGCTGCCGCGGGCGCAGCAGTTGAAATAAAAACCGCAGGCCGGCTTTCTGCCAGCGAGATTATTGACCTGCCGTTGCAACATTTGATTTAAGTCATCGCGCGCCCGCTGGCCGTCGCGCATGGCAAAGATCAATGACTCGCCTTGGGTCACTTCTTCGGCGACGCCAAGTATGCCTTTGTCGGGATCGATGCCGATGATGTTGCGGATTAAATACTTCCCGGGCGCCACGCTATTGATCAAGCGGTCCGCCGGTAAACCGACGAACAATACCATCAGCGCGCGGCGCAGATCTTCGGCGAGCGGCCCCTTGAGCAAGCCGGAAAAAACTTCCAGCGCGGGCCGCTCGTTGATTTCATAGATCAGATTTCGTTCCGCTTTCGTGATCACCATCGGCTCGGTGATCGGCTGGCATCCCTGGGTGATCTCGATATGAGTCTGAAACGAACCGTTAAGATACAAGCCTGCGACAGCGTTGCTGGTCACGCCGGTACTGCTCAGCTGATAGGTCGCTTGCGCCGCACCGTTCTCCGAAGCGCCGGCGCCGACCACGGGAATAAAACCGCGCTCGTCATGGAGGCTTTCTAAAAGCCGCGGCGGCTGGCCGTTGTAAGTATCGGGAAACAGTGCCAAGAGCGAACCGGAGGCTTCCGTCGGCGCCGCGATGGCGGCGAGCTCGGCGCCGATATCGCCGTCGTGTTCGCGCAGCGGCTTGAATAACAAAGGCCGACACTCAAGCTGATCCGACGACAACACCATCACGGCAAGCCCGTGGCCGCCTTCCGATTCACCGTTCGAAGTCAGCACGCCAGCTGCGCTGCACCCGGTAATCCGATCCGTGCCCGACGCGCGGCGAATCGTCTCGGTCAACTCGCGCTCGCGCGCGCCATGATCGGCGCTAAAAAACACCAGCGCGGCATCGGCTTGGCTGGTGCCCGCTTGCGCTAACGCCTGCTCAACCGCCGCCGCAGCCGCCCGCGCGGTGGAAGCGTCGCTCGACTGCCCCACTCCGGCTCGAATCATAGTGGGATCACTATAGAGTTGTCGGGATTACTCGGTCAAGCCCGCGAATATCTAGGTGGTGTAACAAAGTGACTCTAGCACTTTTAGTTTAGCGACTTGCCGGATTTCGACCGATTATGGTACCGTCAAGTCCGAAAGCGCGTGACCGGAACTGAAAGTTCAACTTTGTCGGCAATCTGACCATTTCCGCAACAAAACTGAAGAGCGATGAAAATTACTCAAATCTCCCTGCTAAGAGACAATTACGGCTATCTATTAGTGTGTGAGAAAACCAAGCACGCAGCCATCGTCGACCCGTCCGAAGCGGAGCCCGTGCTACGCCGAATCGCCCAGGAACAGGCGACCCTCACTGCAATCCTCAACACGCACCACCACCGCGATCACACCGGCGGTAACGAAGGGATACTAGCGGCGCACAAAGTACGAGTTTGCGGCCATAAGAGTGATCAGGCGCGGGTGTTCGGCATGACCGATGGCGTCGACGAGGGTGATGAGATTCACATCGGCGAATTAAAAGGCAAAGTATTTTTCATACCCGGACATACCACCGGTCACGTCGCTTATCTGTTCGAGGACAATCTTTTTTGCGGCGACACGTTGTTCACCGCCGGCTGCGGCAGGCTATTCGAAGGCACGCCGGAACAGATGCATGCTTCGTTGAAACAATTGATGGCGCTGCCCGACCATACCAAAGTCTACTGCGGCCACGAATACACCGAGAACAATCTCCGCTTCGCCGTGACGGTAGAACCGAAGAATCCCAAATTAGTCGCCCGCTACGATCGAGTAAAAGCCCTGCGCGCCAGCGGCGCGTCAACGGTGCCGGCAACCATGGAAGAGGAAAAGGAAACCAATCCGTTTTTACGCTGGGACAGTGCAGAAATTCAGGCAAGCGTCAAATCCGCCGCGCCCGACACCCACCTCGACCCCGTGTCGGTGTTCGCCACGGTGCGGAAAATGAAAGACGCGTTTTGATTTAGTGTCGACCACGCTGCTCGCAGCGTGGAACCTTTAAATGGGGTTTCCAAAGGGGGCGAGCATCCCCTTTGCAAAATTTTAATAGGCGGCGGGGTTCAATACCCCGCCCGCGAAGTGGCTTCGTTTATTTACTGACCCATAGCGGGCTCGATCCAAGAAACTAGCGCACCTATGACCGGCGCGTTGCCGTCCAGCGAAATAGCATTCTCAGTTTAGCGATTCGCGCCGCAGGGTTCTAGTGATCACGACCTACGCCGCAAACCCTGAATCATGAATCTCAAAGAACGAACCTACCTCTGGTATCTCGCCGCGCTGCGCATCTATGTGGGATACTACCTGGTCACCCAAGGTTACCGAAAATTTCAACGCGATTTTCCCAAGGGCGATTGGGTCGGGCGTCAGATCGGCGACATTGCCACCCTTGATCTTTACCCCTGGTACAAGACTTTTCTGCAAAGCTACGTCGTGCCCCATAGCGAGATCTTCGGCTATCTTGTGATGATCGGCGAGCTCGCCGTCGGGGCGTGTCTGCTGCTAGGTCTATTCACGCGCGTCAACGCCTTCATCGGCCTGTTCATCTTGGTCAACTATTATCTCGGCGTCGGCATGGCGCGGGGCGGCTTCATGTTGGCGCATCAGCAAATATTCATAATCGCGCTCGCGATTTTCGTACTGGCGAGTCCGGGCCGCACCTTGGGGCTCGACGGCCTGCTGTTTCGTAGCGGCAGCGGCAAGGGAGGAAAGGGCGCAAGATGAAAATCTCTGGCTCGGCGACAAAAGAAGGCACGGCGCGTTACCGCAAACGTTTCGACGGGAAGATCCCCGCGGAGCATTTCCGCCAAGCGCAAGGCGTCTGGATGTCGTCCATCGGCATCGGCACCTACTTGGGGAATTATGACGACGCCACCGACCAAGAATATCATCAGGCCACTATCCGTGCCGTCGAATCCGGCTGCAACGTCATCGACAGCGCGATCAACTACCGGCTGCAGAGAAGCGAGCGCGCCATCGGCACGGCGCTGAAAGAGCTGGCCACTAAAGGCTACAACCGCAACGAGATCGTCGTCGCCACCAAAGGCGGCTTTATTCCCTACGACGGCACGCCGCCCAAGGACGCGCGCGGTTATATCGAGGAAACCTTTATCAAATCCGGCCTCGCCACGGCGTCCGACATCGTCAGTGGCTGCCACTGCATGACGCCGAAGTATTTGCGCCATCAACTCGACTGTAGCCTGCGTAATCTCGATTTGGAGTGCATCGATATTTACTATCTGCACAATCCGGAAACCCAGCTGGGTAAAATCACTCAAGAGGAATTTGACAGCCGGTTAGTAAAGGCATTCGAGGGGTTGGAAAGCGCTGCGAGCGCCGGCAAGATTCGCATGTACGGCACGGCGACGTGGAATTGTTTTCGCAACCCGGTGGACGCCAAGGACTACCTAGCGCTCGCGCATGTGATTGAATTAGCCGAAAAAGCCGGCGGCAAGGATCATCGCTTTAAAGTGATTCAGCTACCGCTCAATCTCGGCATGAGCGAAGCGCTGTCGAGCCAAAATCAGCCGCTGCACGGCCATCAACATACCTTGCTCGAAGCGGCGCAAGAATTCGGCATCACGGTCATGTGCAGCGCATCGGTGTTACAGGGGCAACTGACGCGCAATCTGCCGCCGATCATCCACGAGACTTTCACGGGGCTCGAAACCGACGGCCAGCGCGCGCTGCAATTCGTCCGCTCAACTCCCGGCGTAACCACGGCGCTGGTAGGAATGAAACAGCAAAAACATGTCGACGAAAATCTACAAACCGCCCACATCGCGCCGGCGCCGTGGGAACAATACTCGAAGTTGTTTCAACACGAATCGTCTTAATTGCACGAAGTCTTGTCCCCTCGCCCGCGAAAGCGGGAGAGGGCTAGGGTGAGGGCAGTTGCGTTGGAACACTGGACCCTCACCTCTATCCTCTCCCAGAGGGAGAGGAAGAAGAAACGGAGAAACTAATGCATAAAAAAATCACTCGGCGAGCTTTTTGCTCGATGCTTTTGGCTCTTCCCTTTCCAGCTCGGGCGCAGCAGCCAAAGAAAGTCCCGCGGATTGGGTATCTATCGGCGGGCGATGCAGCTAGTGACTCCACCCGTGCTGAGGGAATTCGGCTGGCTCTGCGCGAGCGTGGCTACATCGAAGGACAGAACATCGCCATCGAGTACCGATATGCGGAAGGGAAGCGGGAACGGTACCCTGAACTTGCCGCCGAGCTGGTGCGTCTCAAGGTTGATATCATCGTGGCAGCAGGAGGGGCTGGGATTGTCGAAGCAGCTAAGAATGCGACCAAAACAATTCCCATCGTCATGGTGGGCCAAGGGGCCGATCCTGTCGACGCAGGCCTAATTGACAGCCTTGCCCGTCCCGGCGGCAACGTCACCGGCATTACAAACCTTAACAGGGAACTAGGTGGGAAGCGGCTGGAGCTGCTCAAAGAAGCCGTTCCCAAACTTGCCCGTGTCGCAGTTCTCTACCAGACGACCGGTCCGGACAGTGTACGCGATGTGAAAGAGGTTCTCCCAGTAGCGGCGCGCGCGCTGCGGTTAACTCTTCAGCCTTGGGAGATACGAGCTGCGGACGATTTCGAGAGGGTATTCGCTGCGCTAAACAAGCAGCGCCCGGATGGACTCTATGTGTCCCCGAGCCCGCTAATGAATGCCAACCAAAAACGGATCGTGGGCTTTGCCTTAAAGAGCCGTTTACCGTCGATGTACTACAACAGAGAAGCTGTAGACGCCGGCGGGCTCATGTACTACGGGGCGGACGAAGCGGAGAGCTACCGGCGCGTCGCATATTACGTGGACAGGATTCTGAAGGGAGCGAAGCCAGAGGATTTGCCCGTGGAGCAGCCGATGAGGTTTGAGTTTATCATCAACCTTCAGACCGCTAAGAAAATCAACCTGACGATCGACCCGAATCTGTTGGCGCGGGCGACCAAGTTGATCAAGTAAAATGACGGCAACAATTGTTAGGCGATAAAAAGATTTTAGATTGCCGTCTGCGGGGCCGCTTCCCTCGCCCGCTTGCGGGAGAGGGCGAGGGTGAGGGTCGAAGGAACCATTGCTAAAAGCAACGAAGCTAATTCCCAGTCAAATAGTCCAAACCGCCAAACAATTTTTCAAGCCGATCCAGCGCCGCTTTCGGCATTGGCGGTTTTAGAATCGCGCTGACATTCTCTTTTAGATGTTCGGGATTGCCGGTGCCGGTGAGCACGACATCGACGCCGCGCTCATGGCGGCAAAATCGATAGGCAGCCTCCGGCAGCGTCGCCGCGTCGGTTTCTTTGAGCAGGAAGCCAAGCGGATC
>JAERMN010000483.1 GCA_016844625.1 Deltaproteobacteria bacterium | reverse complement strand
CGGGCCGGGTGGCGGCTCCGATCTATTCGCCCGGGCGATCGCCGAGATGTTGCAGAAAGAGAAACTAGTCAGCCAGCGCCTGCAAGTGGTCAACAAGCCTGGCGGTGGCCCCGCCGTGGCGATGTCGTATCTCGCCGAGAAAAAGGGCGAGACCCACACGATTGGCTTCTACACCGGTGTTTGGGTGACCAATCCGTTGACCACGGTGGAAGCAACGGTGACGTTGAAAGACTTAACACCGATTACCCGTTTGGTTTTGGAGCCGGCGGTGATCGCGGTCAAAGCCGACTCGCCGTATAAGACGATGAAGGACTTCATTGACGCGGCCAAGAAGAATCCTAAACAGCTCGGTCAATCCGGCGGCTCGATTACTTCACGCGATAACCTCATGCGCTTGTTACTGCAAAAGAGCACCGGGGCGCAGTGGAATTTTATTTCGTTCCCAAGCGGCGGCGAGCGGCTTGCCAATTTGCTCGGTGGCCACGTGCAAATGATGGTCATCGAGCCGCAGGAAGCCGGCGAGCAGATTCGCGCCGGCAACCTGCGCGTGATCGCATCGCTGACCGAGAAGCGGCTGCCATCCCTTCCCAATGTGCCGACCATCAAAGAGCAAGGCATCGACGTGCCGATAATTCCCCAAGCGCGCGGCCTGGTCCTGCCGCCGGCCGCGGCAAAAGAAGTTGTGGCGTATTGGGAAGGCGTGTTTGATGCGTTCGTGAAAACTCCGAGTTGGAAACAATACGTGGAGCAGTATCAGTTTGAGGATGCTTATCTCAAAGGGCCGGCGTTGAGTAAATTCTTTGATGGTCTGACAGACCAGATGCGCGAGGTGCTCAAGGAAGCCGGCGCGAAAGTTGTTCGTTAATTACAATTTAAATCGCCAGCGGGGTTCAAACCCCGCTGGCGACCAAAGGGGATGCTCGCCCCCTTTGGAAACCCCATTTAATTGTGGCCGCCTCAAGAGGCGGGGTTAACGGGAATCCATGAATGCAACGCAAAAGCTGGCGCGCTATGCGCTGGATCTAAAATACCGGCAGATTCCGGTGCCGGTCATTGAGCGCGCCAAGGCCTGCATTCTCGATACCCTGGCGGTGTCGCTGTACGGCTCGACGAAACCGTGGAGCAAGATGGTCAGCGATTTCGTTCTTGCATCGGGCGCAAGAGGCAACTCCACCGTTCTCGGTGGAAAGCACAAGGCGCCGGCGGAGCGCGCCGCACTGGCCAATGGCACCATGGCGCATGCTTTTGAGCTCGACAATGTCCGTCAGCCCGGCGCCGGCGTTCATCCGGGCGCTACCGCATTCCTACCGGCATTCGCCGTCGCCGAAGAGCAAAGAGCCGACGGCAAAGCGCTGCTTACCGCGTTCGTTGCTAGCTGCGAAGTCATGTCACGGATCGGCGTCGCCGCGGGCAATTCTCTCGAGCGTCGAGGTTTCCATGCGCCGGGATTGACTGGGACATTCGGCGCGGCCGTCGCGGCGGGACGATTGCTCGGCTTGAATGAAAAAAAGTTGGTCAATGCTTTAGGCATCGCCGGCTCCTACTCGGGCGGGCTGATCGAATTTTCCCGCTGCCAGGAAGGCGCCATGGTCAAGCGGCTTCATCTCGGCAAGGCCGCCGAAGGCGGTGTGACCGCGGCGCAATTAGCCAGCCGCGGGTTCGCCGGGCCGGAGAGCGTGCTCGAAGGCAAGTTCGGTTTTTGCCAGAGCTTTTCCGACTCACCCAAACTTGAGTATCTCACCCATCGGCTCGGCCGAGTGTGGGAGAGCATGAACATCTGCATCAAGCGCTGCGCTTGCCATATCAACGCCCATGCGCCGATCGAGGCGCTGCAAGCGCTTCGGGCCGAACTCCAATTCAAGCCGGAAGATATTCGGGAAATCGAGATTGGCGGCATTGAAAAGTTGGTAACCCATCACGCCAACTATCGGCCGACTGACTTAATGATGGCGCAGTACAGTATTCCTTTCTGTGTGGCGCTGAGCGTTTATTTCGATGCCACCGACCCGGCGAATTTTGACGAGAAGAACTTAAAGGACAAAAAGATACTCGCGCTGATGCACAAGGTGCGATTGAAAGTCGACCCTGAGATCGAAGAGAAGGGCTGGGACCGCGCCGCGCGGCTGACGGTGGACCTAGGCAAGAAGGGGCGCCATGACAAATTGGTTATCCACTTCAAAGGCACGCCCGCTAATCCAATGCACCCTGAGGAAGTCGAAGACAAAGCGCGAAAGTTAACCCGCGGCGTTTTATCGCCGCGGCAATTGGAGCGCTTGGTCGACTCGGTGGCCAACTTGGAAAAGATCGCCGACGTGTCCAAGATCGGTGATTTGCTGAGAACCGCATAGTGAAGATTAGCGCAATCACTACTTATCCGTTGATTCTTCCCATAAGTGAAATTTACGGCGGCGCCGCCGGTTTCCTCGATGATTGCCGGACGCTGATTGTCCGAGTCGAAACCGACAACGGTATCGCAGGCTGGGGTGAAGCGACGCAAGGCCGGCCCGGCAATACCTATGAAACCTTGGAGACCATGGACATCATGGTGCGCAAATATTTTGCCCCGGTGCTCATTGGTCTGGATCTAGAAGAAACCGGCATGGTGATTAACAAGCTTCAGGCAACACGCTACGGCCACCCGATCACCAAGGCCGGTATCGAGACCGCGCTTTACGATGCGCTGGCAAAATTCTATAACGTGCCGCTCTATCGCCTTCTCGGCGGCCCTTTTCGAAATGAAATAGAGCTGGTCGGCGGGCTCGGCATGGACCTGACTGCCGACACCATCGCTGCGAAAGCGCAACGGCTGACGCGAGAGGGTTATCGTACGTTTAAAATTAAGATTGGCGATAAGGATTGGCAAAAAGATATCGCTCGAGTCCGCGCAGTCCGCGCAGCGGTGGGCGATGCGGCGACTATTCGGGTCGATGGCAACGCCGCTTATTCGTTCGCTGACGCCCGTAAGATATTGACTGCCTTGAGCCAGTTTCAACTCGCCGACGCGGAGCAACCATTGGCTCGCGGCGATCTCAAGAGTCTGGCGGAACTGCGTCGCGCCGTCGGCGTGCCGATCGCGGCCCAGGAGAGCGTCAGCTCGCCGGCAGACGCGTTGGCCGTGCTCGAAGCCGGAGCGGCCGATCTGTTGAAAATTAAACTCACGCATATCGGTGGATTTCAAAAAGGGTTGCAAGTTGCCGCCGTAGTCGGCGCGAAAGGCCTCCCCGTCGTTATCGGTCAGGGAAGCGCCTGCACGCCAATACTTTCCGCCGCCGAAATGCATCTTCATGTCGCGCTAAAGAATGCCCAACCGGGCGGCGAGATGACCGGCTTTCAGCGTCTCGGCGAGCAAGAAATTTTCTCCGGGATCGAAGTGAGCCGAGGTAAGGCGACGATTCCAAGCGCGCCCGGTCTGGGCATTACGGTGAATGCAGCTAAACTTGAAACGCTCGCTTGCCACTTGTCTTAGTCCATCGGTAATTTCCAATCAGCTTTCAAT
>JAERMN010000482.1 GCA_016844625.1 Deltaproteobacteria bacterium | reverse complement strand
TGGCAAGAAGATCGCCCTCTTTAATGTGGAGGGTTCTTTCCATGCTATCGATGATACTTGTACCCATCGCGGTGGGCCGCTTTCGGAAGGGTCCCTTGATGGCAATGAAGTCACGTGTCCCTTCCATGGCGCAAGGTTCGATGTAACGACTGGCGGGGTCTTAGGACCGCCGGCTCCTCAAGGAGTTGCCCGTTACAATGTCCGACTAGAGGGTAGTGATATCGAAGTGGAGGTCTGAGAGCTTTCACCTCATCACGGCGGCAGAGGGGGCGTTATGAAGTTGAGACCATGAGCGCTGACGCGAACACGATAGAAGTCTGCACCGATTCGTGCGCGGCATCCAAGACGGGACGCTAACATGGAGAAGTGGTTCCATAGACTAGTATTCACACGGGCGGTATTGACATATGGCAGCTGAAATTAATATTACCGATCGCGCTGCGGAGAAAATCAAAAAGCTTCTCAGGGCAGAAAAAAGAGAGGGGCAAGGATTGCGCATTAAGGTTGTGGAAGGCGGTTGTTCGGGCTTCGAGAACAAAATGGATTTTGATGCGCCGTGTGCCGAAGATAAAGTCTTTGAAAAGGACGGGGTTAAGGTCTTGGTTGATATGAAAAGCCTCCTATATCTGAACGGTACGGAACTCGACTATAAAGAGGGCCTTATGCAATCAGGCTTCGTCCTTGAGAATGCCAATGTGAAGTGGACATGTGGATGTGGCACCTCGTTTACGGTTTAGATTGCTGTCGGTGTGGATCAATTATTCGGCTGTTTGGTGATTTCGCAATGGATCGGGTCGACGCCGTGCCATTTCCTTGACAACTCCCGGCATTCGGCGATAAGTTGGTAATGATCCAGCTAAATTGCGCAATTTAACGGGTTGTATCGGCGCACCATGCGGCGAATCGCGGCTAGCTAAGGGATAGTCGATGAAACGCATCGAAAAAATGTCGCTCTGGGAACGCTTGTACTTTCCCGAGATCTTTCGCGGATTGACGGTCACGGGCTACCACTTTTGGCGCAATCTTTTGGTCCACGCGCTGCATCAAGTCGGCTTGAGAAAGGATCTTCAAGCGGCGATTACGATTCAATACCCCGACCAGCGCGCTCCGTATCCTGATACCTTCCGCGGTCGTCATCGGCTGACGCTCAAGGATGACGATACGGTGCAGTGCACCGCGTGCTTTCTTTGCGCGACGGCGTGTCCAGCGGATTGTATTTACATCGAAGCCGGCGAGTATCCGGACAACTCCGTGGAAAAGTTTCCGATCCGCTATGAAATTGACACGCTGCGCTGCGTCTATTGCGGTTTTTGCGTCGAGGCTTGTCCCTGCGACGCAATCCGCATGGATACCGGGACCCATCCCGGCAATCTCGGTTTTAGCCGCAAAGAGTTCGTCGAGACCAAGGAAGTGTTGATGGAGCGTTCCAAGGAATTGACCGAGATGGGCAAAGCAGGACTTTACGAAAAATACGTCAAACCTTACCGCCACGTCTAACCTGCGTTGGCGTTCGCTAAGCTGAACCTGAAGGAGGCATTCCATGTCAGACTCACAAACCGATAACGGAGCAAAGACCAAAAGTATCACCGATCAGCCGCTGCCCGCATCGCACAAGGTTTTCGTGCACAGCCACGAGCATCCCGACGTGAGCGTGGCGATGCGCGCGGTGACCTTGTCGGACGGGCATAACGGTCATGGTAACGGTAACGGAACTCACGCCAATGCGCCCAAAGTGCAATTGCTGATTTACGATACTTCGGGCCCGTACACCGATCCGAATGTCGAGACCGATATCCGCCAGGGCTTGCGGCCGCTCAGGGCGGACTGGATTCGCGGGCGCGGCGATGTTGAAGAGCTGGCCGGTTCCAGCTACGTGGCGCCGGCGAAAAAGAACGGCAAGGCGAACGCGCCGCAAACCGAACGCTTCCCCGACGCGGCGCGCCGGCCGATTCTGCGCGCCAAACCCGGCTGTAACGTCAGTCAGATGCATTATGCCAGGAAGGGCCTCGTCACGCCGGAGATGGAATTCATCGCGATCCGGGAAAATATTGGCCGGCAGAAAGCGCTGGAGAATGGCGCTGGCGGCAATGGCCGCACTCACGCCGGCTACAGTTTTGGCGCGGCGATCCCTAAGTTCGTCACGCCGGAGTTCGTGCGCGACGAAGTGGCGCGCGGGCGGGCGATTATTCCGTCGAATATCAATCATCCTGAAAGCGAGCCGATGATCATCGGCCGTAATTTTTTAGTCAAGATTAACGCCAACATCGGCAACTCCGCGGTGGCTTCGTCGATCGAAGAAGAGGTCGAGAAGATGATCTGGGCGACGCGCTGGGGTTCGGACACAGTCATGGACTTGTCCACCGGCGCGGATATTCATGAGACGCGCGAATGGATTTTGCGCAACTCGCCGGTGCCCATCGGCACGGTGCCGATCTATCAGGCCTTGGAAAAAGTCGACGGCAAAGCCGAAGATCTCACTTGGGAAATTTTTCGCGACACCTTGATCGAACAGGCCGAGCAGGGCGTGTCTTACTTTACGATTCATGCCGGCGTGCTGCTGCGCTATGTGCCGCTGACCGCCAAGCGCGTCACCGGCATCGTGTCGCGCGGCGGTTCGATCTTGGCCAAATGGTGTCTGGCGCATCACAAAGAGAATTTTCTCTACAGCCACTTCGAAGACATCTGCGAGATCATGAAAGCGTACGACGTGGCGTTCTCGCTCGGCGACGGTCTACGGCCTGGATGCATTGCCGACGCCAACGACGAAGCGCAATTCGGTGAGCTTGAAACCCTTGGCGAGCTGACCGACATCGCTTGGAAGCATGACGTGCAGGTGATGATCGAAGGGCCGGGCCATGTGCCGATGCACATGATCCACGAGAACATGACCAAGCAATTGGAAGTCTGCCACGAAGCGCCGTTCTACACCCTCGGGCCGCTAACGACGGATATCGCGCCGGGCTACGATCATATTACCAGCGCCATCGGCGCGGCGATGATCGGCTGGTACGGCACGGCGATGCTTTGCTACGTGACGCCCAAGGAACATCTTGGTTTGCCCGATAAGAAAGACGTTAAAGACGGCGTGATCGCCTACAAGATCGCGGCCCACGCTGCCGATTTAGCCAAAGGCCATCCGGGCGCGCAGGAGCGCGATGACGCGCTCAGCCAGGCGCGCTTTGAGTTCCGCTGGGAAGATCAATTCAACTTGAGTCTCGATCCCGACACCGCGCGTGAGTTTCACGATGAGACGCTGCCGGCGCAGGGCGCTAAGGTGGCGCACTTCTGCTCGATGTGCGGGCCGCACTTCTGCTCGATGAAGATTACTCAAGACGTGCGCGACTACGCTGCTCAGCTCGGTGTGGAAGAGCAAGCGGCGCTCGCAGCCGGCATGAAAGAGAAGGCCGAAGAGTTCAAGAAGTCTGGCTCGCAGATATACCAAGAGGTAGGCTCGGGCAGCGCGGTGGAATCCGGACCGGTCACGATGCGCGCGGCGGC